>CANQDM010000007.1 GCA_947591505.1 uncultured Bacilli bacterium
AATAATCCAACACTTTTTATTTTTCAATATTTTTTTGCTTAAAACTAAAGACTTTTCGTCAGAAATTTGGTACAATTTTTTTAGGAGATGATAAAATGTTTATTGGCGAAAATCCTATTCATATTAATGCGGAGAAAGGAAGTATTGCTGAACTTGTTTTAATGCCTGGAGATCCTTTAAGAGCTAAATATATTGCTGAAAACTTTTTAACTGAGGCAAAAGAAGTCTGTAATTTAAGAAATATGTTAGGTTATACTGGTGTGTATAAAGGAGTAAGGGTATCAGTTATAGGTTCAGGTATGGGTATGCCTAGTATGGGCATTTATTCATGGGAATTATTTCATTATTTTGATGTCCAAAAAATTATTAGAATTGGTACATGTGGAGTAGTTAGTCCAGAAGTAAAAGTTCCAGAATTAATACTAGCCACTAGTGCTTATTCAGAATCTAATTTTGCTTATACTTTTGATGATTACAAAGAGCATATTACTTATCCTTCTAAGGATTTAAATGAAAAGATTATTAATACGGCAAAAGAATTAAATTATACTTTACATGTTGGTGATGTTACTACGATGGATGTCTTTGGTCCATATATTGATTATGATCGTGTACTTAATAGAATGCCTAAAGATTTAAATGTCATTGGTGAAGAAATGGAAGCCTTTGGTTTATTCCATATCGCTCATCATTTTAATAGAGAGGCATCATGTATATTAACTGCCGTTGATTCTAAATTTAGTGATGTAGTTTTAAGTGGTGAGGCACGGGAAAAAAGTTTAAATGATATGATTACTTTAGCCTTGGAGGCAATAATAAAATAAAAATAATTTTGGCACATTTAGGTGTGCCTTTTTGTTTGCCCAAAATTTGGACTTGCGGGGGGGTAAATTTTATATTATAATGGTTTTGTACAACAACAAAATAGTCTTGTATTTGTTGATATCTAATTTTAGGAAGGAGAGATAATATGCAAATTACAGACAAACAAAAAAGAATTATATTGATTGTTTTAGGAATCATTATAGTTTTACTAATATTACTTCTTGCATTAAGAGGTTGTGGTGCAAAAGAATTTGAGATTACTTTTGATACTAATGGTGGAAGTAATATAAGTAATTTAACAATTAAAAAGGAAGGAAAAATAACTAAACCAGAAGATCCAACTAAAGAAGGATATATCTTTGAAGGATGGTATTATGATGGTAAAGAATTTGATTTTAATACTGAAGTTACTGAAGATATGAAGCTTGAAGCAAGATGGTCTAAAGTAGAAGTTACAGGTATTAATTTAAATGCTCAAAATTTAACTTTAAAACCTGAAGGGATTGCCGAATTAGAAGTTATCTTTACTCCAGAAGGCGCAAGTAGTGAACTTGTTTGGGAAAGTAGTGATACAAGTATTGTTACAGTTAGTGAAAATGGTGAGTTAAAAGCATTAAAAGATGGTGAAGCTACTATTACGGTAACAACTAAAGATGGCAAATATAGCGCTACTTGTAAAATAAAAGTAGAAGATGATGCTGTTGCAGTTACTAGTGTATCTATAAGTGGTGATAAAGAAGTTACGGTTGGAAGTACTATAAAATTAACTGCTAATATTAAACCAAAAGATGCATCCAATAAAGAAGTTGTTTGGAAGAGTAGTGATAAGAAAATTGCTACAGTAGATAGTAAAGGTAATGTTAAAGGCTTAAAACCAGGTAAAGTTAAAATTACTGTTACTACAGTAGATGGTGAAAAAGAAGCAACAAAAGAAATTACAGTAAAAGAAAAGAGTGCTAATAATTCTAGTAATGAAACACCAAGTACTCAGACACCAACAACTCCATCTAAACCAAGTACTGGTGAAAATAATGGTAGTGAAACTATGACTGATGTTAAAGTTACGGGAGTAACATTGAGTGGTGCAAATAGTGTCAATGTAAAATCAACTATTCAGTTAACAGTTAAAATTAATCCTAATGATGCTACGAATAAGAAATATACTTGTACGGGAGATAATTCAAGTGTTGCAACAGTTACATCAGATTGTAAAGTAACTGGTAAAGATGATGGTGAGGTAACAGTTACAGTTACAACAGAAGATGGTAAACATACAGCAACTCATAAAGTAACAGTTAAATCAACATATAAGCTAATATTAACTAGAAATTATAATGATTATAATGTTTTAGTTGGTTATGGTGTAAAAGTATATCGTAATGGTTCATCTTGGAATGATTATTATTCATTTACATTAAATGGTGAATATTTATCATTTGATAATGATTATGCATTATCTACAGAATTGCCAGAAGGATTAAAAAGCATAGTTATTAATTTAAAAAATGGCAAAACTGCCACAGCTTCAGTAGAATATAAATAGAAAGGAATAAAGATGAAAAAGATAAGTAAATATATATTATTTAGTATAATAGTATTTTTATTAACAATTAGCGCTACTTTTGCTAAAGAAACGGATTTAAATACATTAGGGAAAGTAGTATTAAAAAATCATCCAAAAATTTCTTCATTTTATATAATAGGTCAATATGTATATACATCTGATTATGTAAAAGATCATAGTTTAAATACTCAAGATATTATGTTAGCTGCTCGTAGTATTAAATCAGATGGAAATGATGGTGAATTAAACACAACTCCTATTTATAATAAAATGAATGTTTATAGTGCTAAAGGTACTAAAGATATAACAGGTAAAATAAAGGAATGGAGTTATATAGATAATTTAATTGGTAAAACTAAATTAAATGTGAAAGATATTTTAGATATCAAATATATTGATTATCAACCAATTGAAGATATTTATAAAGTTACCTTTAAAAATGAAACTGATGGAATTATAGAAACTAAATATTTTTTAAAAAATGAAAAAATTGAAGCACCATCAGTAGAACCAAAAGAAGGCCACGAAGTAAAATGGTTAAAAGCAGAAGAAGAATTTGATCTTAATAATGGTGTAACGGAAGATACAGAATTAAAATTAAAATATGAAAAAATTAAATTAACGGTAACTTTTGATAAAAATAATGATACTGGTTCAGAAGAAAAGAAAGTTGATTATGGGGATAATGTTACTGAAATAAAACCAAATCCAGAAAAAGTTGGTTATACATTTAATGGATGGTACCAATGTATTGGTGAAAATAACAGTTGCACTAAACTTGCTTCTGAAAAATTTCAATTTGAGAGTACACCAATAAAACAAAATATAACTTTACAAGCAAAATATGACATAATTAAATTAACAGTAACTTTTGAAATGAATGAACACGGAACTCAAGTTGACCCACAAACAATAGATTATGGTAATAAAGCAAAAAGACCACCAGATCCTAAAGATGAAGCCTATGCCTTTAAGGGTTGGTATCAATGTACTGGAGAGGATAATGCTTGTACAAAGTTATCACCAGATCCTTACAATTTTGAAACAGAAATAACTAAAAATATTAAATTGCAAGCTAGTTGGGAAGAAATTAAACGAACTGTTAAATTTAAAGGCATAATTGATGGTGTAGATGATGCGGATAATACTATAATTAAAGATAAAACATCAGTAGAATTAACTTATCCATTTAAATTAGTAAAAGGACAATATCCTGAAACACCAGCTGGTTATAAATTTATAGGTTGGTTTAAAGAAGATAATAGTGAAATAACCTCAATTACTGATTTTATTTTTACAAAAGAAACAACTACGATAGTTGGTAAATGGGAAACGGAAAGATATACAGTTACATTTAAGAGTGATAATGATACAGTATTTAAAGAAGTAGGCAATATAAAATACAATGAAAAAGTTGATAATCCTGGTACGCCAGAAAAAGAAGATAATGCCAGTGAATATCAAGGTTATGAGTTTAAAGATTGGTATAAATGTAATGGTGTAGATAATAGTTGTGATTCTCATGAAGCAAAGCCATTTAATTTCCAAAATACTAAAATAACAGGTAATATTAATGTAGTTGCTGAATTTAAACCAATAGTGTATACCAATAAAATGGTTAGTGATTATGTTGAAGCATTAAGTAAAGAATATTTTGATGCTTATTTAGTAGAAGACTCTAAAATTAAATTTGATATTCTTGAAAATAAAGGACAAACATTACTAAATAAAGTTGAAAAGACTAATGCTGTTCTTAAATTTGAAGAAAAATTAAAAGTACCAAATGTAGAGAATATTACTATTACTTATGGAGGCGAAGGCTCAATAAATTTAGCCCAAGGAGCAGATCAAGCAACAATAAAAGGAGAATTGCTAAAAATGTTGGGAAGTTTAGTTGGTGGCAGTCTTGAAGATGCAAATCTTGGTCAACTTGATAAGAAAAGTTTTACAGTAACAATTAATTTAAAGCCAAATGTTACAAATATTGCGGGTCAAAATAATGATACTTATACTGTTGAATTTATTAGCGATTATGAATATGTTAAGGATGAGGCTCAATTAATTGCGGCATTACCAAAAGGTAAACCTATTATTTTAACTGATTCATTTGAAGTAAATAAACAAATAGTGATAAAACAAGATACTGTAATTGATGGTTATGGAAATAAAATAACATCAAATATTAATGATAAATATTTATTTGATATTAAAAATGAAAATCCAGAACCACAAAATAATGTGGTAGATCTAGTTCTTAAAGATATCAAATTAGAAATAGATACTTTAAATGTTGATGAATTTAGTTTAAATAAGGATCAAATATCTACTACCCCTAATGTTAATAAAAATACTGTTGGTGTTTTAGTTAACAAAAATACTGCTTTAACGGTTACTAATGTAGAAGTATTAAATAAAACAAAAATTACAAATAATAGGAATGAAGGAGATTTTGACGAAATAGGTCTTGTATATAAATTAGATAATAAAGAATTACATACTTATAATGTACCATTTAATGAAAATGCTGCTGTTGAATTACATGGAAGTCTTTATGGTAGTGGGCTTACTTATGAAAATGAATTTTATAATAGTCCAACTGTCTTAGTAGCTAAAGAAGCAAGCTATAATTTATCTGGTCTACATATTAATGATAATGTTGAATTGATTTATGATGATGAAATAGGACACGATAAATTAACAAGTGATAAATTTGTTCAATACTATAATGATGCTTCTAAAATGAATACTATAAATGTTTGGTATGTACCAAATACAAGATGGTTTGTACCTATTAGATATTTTGAAGAAGAACATTTTATAATCCCTAAAGCATTCCAACCAAATGGTAAATACTATACATATACAGATGCAACAAGTAAAGATAATTATGTATTTTCTGGATCATTTAATTACTATGATGGAGGTTCAGTTCAAACATTAAGTACAGATGCTTTACAAAAGAAAACAGTAAAAAGAGATTATAGTAATAAAGCTATAAATGCTATTTATAAAAAAGTGGATTAAAAAGAGCTATAATGAAAAATTTTCATTATAGCTCTTTATTTGTTATAAACATCAATTAATGTTTTAAATAACTTAACTAAATTATCTAAATCTTTTTGTGTTTTAGATTCACATCTTAAAGTTATATTTGGTCCGGTATTACTTGCTCTCACATAAGCCCAACTACCATTAAATAAAACTTTTAAACCATCTATTTCTAAATAATAATAATTTTTTTCATTACAATATTTTTTAATATTTTCGATTACTTGATATTTTTTATAGTCAGTGGAAGCAAATTTTTCTTCTGGTGAGTTAAAATATACTGGTACAGTTGCAACTAGTTCACTCAATGTTTTATCAGTTCTTGAAAGTACCTCAATTAAGCGAAGAGAAGAGTATATTGCTGATTCAGTACTAAATAAACGATCATTTAAAGATATATGACCAACATATTGAATACCAAAAGGAATATTTTCTCTTAATACTTTTTCTTGGGTATAACTAGTACCAGTACGGCATATGACTGGAGTTCCTCCTAATTTTTCAATTTCATCTTTAAAATTATCAGAACATTTTGGATCATATAAGAATTTTTTGTTTTCCACTTTATCAATTATATTTCTTAAAATAATTATGGCATAAGCCTCAATTGATACCATATTACCAAGTTCATCAACAATACCTATTCTGTCTCCATCACCATCAAAGCCAATACCTATATCAGCCTTAATTTCTTTAACTTTGTCTTTTAATTGTTTTAAGTTTTCTTCAATAGATGGATCAGGATGATGATTTGGAAAACTACCATCAGATTCTTCATTAATAATAGTTAGATCAAGATTTAATTGAGAAAATATATCTCTTGCTATACAAGAAGTAGTACCATTAGCAAGATCAAGAACAACTTTAATTTTCTTTTTACCAAATTTTAGATGACTAATAACATAATCGATATATTCATCTTTAATATCTTTATATTCTATAGTGCCTTCACCTTTTAAAAATTCACCTTTATCAATATACTCTTTCAGGTCTTTAACCATTTTACCTCTAGCATTAGCATATTTATCAAAAGAAAATTTAAAGCCATTTTCATTCTTTGGATTATGACTAGCGGTAATCATAATGCCATATAAGTTATTTACATATCTAGCATAATAATGCATTGGGGTAGTAGTAAGACCATAATCAATAACATTAATACCAGTTTCTAGTAAACCTTTAACTAAATTATCATGAAGTGATGATGAAGATAATCTATTATCATGAGATATAACACAGGCCTTTTGATTTAAAAATTCTTGTAAATAAGAGCCATAACCTAAACCTATTTTATAAGCAACATCTTCATTTATATCATCTGGTACAATACCTCTAATATCGTATTCTCTAAATATTTTATCTTTCACTAGTAATCCCTTCTTTATTATTTATATAATAACATAAATTGATAAAAAATAAAACACAGTAAAATAACTATCAATAGCAAACTGTAAAAATAGGTTAACTATTCATAATTTTACAATTATATATTGCAAAATTTGACTTTTTAGTGTATAATTCATATATGTAAAAAAGGGAGGGGTTTATATGCAAAAATTAAAGAAATTAATTTATTCTTTTTGCTTTGTGTGTTTACTACTTGGTTTAATTTTAAGTGTAAATTTTTATTATAAAAATTATGATAATAAAAATCATAACATTTTTAGTTTGGCAACATTGCCATATGATAAAAGTACCCATATCTATTTATCAGATTTAGATTATCGAAGTGATTCTATTGTTGAACCTGGCTATTACATAAGAAAAGATAAAAATGGGGAAGGTGGACTTATCTCCGTTAATACTGATGAAGGTAAAAAGACTTTTATTAAAGGTGTAGCAGCTTGGGCAACATCTGATGTAATTTATGATTTAACTAATTTAGATTATGATTATTTTGTATCTTATGTTGGTGTTGATTCAACTCAAACGAGTGAATATTATAATAGTGGTGTTAGATTTACTATTTATACATCAGTAAATGGTAAAGATTGGGATACAGTTTACACATCTGGTATTAAAAAGGGTAAAGATAATGCGGAGAAAGTAACAATTGATTTAAAGAAAGATGGTATTAAAGCTAATTATTTAAGATTATATGCTTATGAAAATGGTGATGCTTGGTATAGTCAATGGCATGATGATGCTGTTTATGCTGATGCTAAATTAATCAAAAAAGATTATGAAGACAAATTTGTTACATCAGATATTATTAAAACAATTGCTGGCTATGATGAAGAATTAAATAGTTATAAAGATGAAATAAAAAGTGGTGATTTTACTCATTTAGAAGAATACGAAACAACATTACTTAAAAAAGAATTTGTTAAAAGAGCTGATTATGATATTTTACAAGCTTTAATTAATTATAGTAAAGATTATGAAAATATTATTAAATGGTTATTTAGTGATAAAGAAGCTTTAGAATTATATATTCTAGGAGGAGTTGCTGATGGTAATTATGGTACTAGTTTAAAAGTATTAAATGAATTATATACTAAGTATCATGATGATTTTAATGATCTTGAAAATGGTAAATTATATAAAGAGATGGCTATAACTTTATCATTAACTCATTCAACTAGTGTTGGTTTATGGGTAAGTGGTGCGCCAGAAGATCCAGATGATCCAAATGGCTCTAATGCTGTAGATAGATATCAAATTTATAAAGATTTATATTTAAATAATAGATTAGATAACAATATCTTTAAAGATTTAACGGTTGAAGAAATGCGTTATGTCATGAATAATATCATTGATGATGAAGAAATTGAATGGTTAAATGATTATACAAAGAGAAATACTGAAACTTTAGATACACCTAGTTCAGCTAAAAATCCATATACTTATATAAATTATACATTTGGTTATGATTATAATAGGAGTCAGTATTATGATGAGGCACAAAAAGATAAATGGAATGCTAAAGTTCATAATAATTCGGAAAAATTAGTAAATTATGGTTTTAAAGATTATGATATTACTTATAAAACAGGATATCCAAAATTATGGATAGTATTTGAAGAAGGCTCAGTTTGCGGTGGTTTATCAAAAACTGGTTCTAATATTCAAGGTGTTTATGGTGTACCTTCATCTGTAATATCACAACCTGGTCATGCCGCTTACATTTATATGTATAAAAATGACAAAGGCGAAAAATTATGGACAATGTATAACGATGTTTCTGGTTGGGGTCAATCAGGAAAAACGGAAAAACTATCGGTAAGAATGCCTAATGGTTGGGGTAGTGGTAGTTATGCTGGCAGTTATCCGGCAACTTATATTCTTTTAAGTCAATCTGCTTTAAATGAATATGATACTTATAAAAAAGCGGAAGAAATAATGATGACTACTGATTTTTTTGCTAATGATTATGAAACTTTAAAAACAATTTATAATAAAGCAATAGAAGTAGAACCAATTAATTTAGATGCTTATCTTGGTTTAATTGATACTTATAAGAAAATGAATGTTAGTGATACAGAATACCAAACATTAGCAGAAAAAATTATGACAAATTTAAAATATTATCCATTACCAATGAATGATTTATTAAATTTAATTCTAACTAATGTTAAAAATGCTGATGTTAAAACAAATCTAATTAATAAAAGAACAGCTTTATTAAAAACAGATAAAAGCTTAGATCAAAGTAATGTAAAAGATTACAATCAAATTCAAGCAGTTAGACAAGTTGCAACTTATCTTTTACAAGAAAACAAACCTTTAGCTAAATTCTCATTTGAAGATAAAACTATTACTTTGAATAAAGACTATTTAACTAATCCAACATGGCAATATAGTGTTGATAGTAGAAATTTTAGCGAAGATATAACTGGTTTAACTTATACGCTTTCAGATGAAGAAGTAGATAAAATTCATGAAGAAACAGAAATATTAATTAAAATTATTGGTCAAAATAATGTTATTTATGAAATACCAATTGAAAAACCAATTATTCCACCAGCATTAACTTATAGTGATATTGATAATACTATTAATACACAAGTAAGTGGCACAGGTTATAGTGCAGATGCCTTAGAGTATCGTCTTGAAGGTAATACTACTTGGCAAAAATTAAGTGATGGTTATGATTTTTCTGGTAATAAAAATGTGGAAATTAGAATTGGTCGTCACGGAGAATTTGTAGCCAGTGATTCAGTTATCTTCAACTTTACTGCTATTGGTGAAAGCGATAAATATTTGTATGTTACTGATTTAGGTATTAAAGATTTTTCTTCAGAATATACTGCAACAGAAGATAATAGTGCTTCTAATGTCTTAGACAATGATAATAATACTTTATGGCATACAAGTTGGGATGGCTCTGATCATGATCGTTATATTACTTTAGAAGTTAATGGAAATCCAGTTTATGTAACAGCTTTAGAATATGTGCCAAGACAAGGATCAACAAATGGTATAGTTACTAAAGCCGAAGTTTTAACAAGTATGGATGGAGAAAATTTTACTGAAGTAAAGACAACTACTAACTTAGAATGGGATGTTAACAATAGAAGTAAATATGCAGTATTTACTGAACCAGTTAAAGCTAAATATGTTAGACTAAAAGCCTTAGAAAATGCTGGTGATGGTCGTTCATTTATGAGTGCAGCGGAAATTAGATTATTTGAAGATTCAACTGCTAGAGTTATGCCAAGTGCAGAAATAGAATATAGTCCTAAAACTACAACTACTGGTAGTGTAGTAGCTAAATTAGTTAATAGAAATAAAGATTTTACTATTACCAACAATAATGGTAAAGATACCTATACATTTACTAAAAATGGTTCATTTACTTTTGAATTTAAAGATGAATATGGTAATACTGGAAGTGCTACAGCAACTGTTACTTGGATAAAAGAAGAAAGCAAAAATAATAGTAACAATAATAGTAGTAATACAAATAATAATAGTAATAATGAATCTAATGTAGTTAATACAAATTCAAGTACAACAGCTAGTATAAGTGATAATAGTAAAACAACTAGTACAACAACAAATAAAACTACTAATAAAAATAATAGTAGTTCAAATAGTGCTGATAATAATACAACAATTGATGAAAAAGTTGTAGAAGAAAATAATGAAACAACAAATAATAATGCGGAAACTAATGATAAGCAAAATGTAACTACTAATCAAAATATTAATGAAAGTAGTAATACAACTGAAAGTAATAATAATTGGATTAGAAATATTATTATCATAGTAGTAGGTATAGGTATTTTAGGAGCCGTTATCTTTGCTATTAAGTCATTCTATAATAATCGTGATTAAAAGATTTGTTTGACTTATAAATAAATTTTGCATATAATTAGTAATGTAATTTAAAAACGGATGCAAGACACGTAAATTAAACTTATTTTCAAGAGAGTTAGTGGATGGTGCAAACTAATAAAAGATGTTTAATTTATATCACTTGCTAGTTGGTTATTGGAAATATTAGTATAATAACCCGTTGATGGCGTTAACAAATGAAGATGATAAAATTCATAAATTAAGGTGGTACCACGGTAATGCGTCCTTATGTTTATGAATTTTTTTATTAGGAAGGTGAGTTTTATGAGAAAATTTGAAAGTTTAGATACGAGAGATGTATCAGTAGTCGAAAATGATATTTTAGAAAGATGGTTAAAAGATAAAATATTAGATAAATGTATCGAAAATAGAGAAGATAAGCCTTATTGGGTATTTTATGATGGACCAGCTACTGCTAATGGTATGCCAGGACTTCATCATATGGTAGCAAAATTCTTAAAAGATAGTTTTTGTAAATATAAAACTATGCAAGGTTATAAAGTTTTAAGAAAAGTTGGGTGGGATACTCATGGCCTTCCCGTTGAAGTTCAAGTTGAAAAGAAATTAGGTTTTTCCTCTAAATCTGATATTGAAAAATATGGTATTAAAGAATTTAATGAAGAGTGTAGAAAAGCTGTTTGGGAAAATGAAAAAGCATTTTGTGATTTAACTAATAAAATGGGTCAATTTATTGATCTTGAAAATCGTTATATTACATATGATAATAATTATATTGAAACTGAATGGTGGATTTTAAAGAAATTCTTTGATGAAGGATTATTCTATGAAGGAAGTAAAATACTTCCATATTGTCCTAGATGTGGAACAGGATTAGCATCACACGAAGTTGCACAAGGTTATAAAGAAGTATCTGTTGATACCGTGATTGTCCCAATGAAGAAAAAGAATGAAGATGTTTACTTTTTAGTTTGGACAACAACACCTTGGACTCTACTTGCCAATGTAGCAATCTGTGTTAATCCTAATGAAAAATATATTAAAGTAGAATCAATGGGTTATAAATTTATTATTGCTGAAGCTTTAGCAAATAAAGTTTTAGGTGATGATTATAAAGTATTAGATGAATATCTAGGTAAAGATTTAGAAAATATTGAATATGAACAATTAATTCCTGAGTTAAAAGTAAATAAAAAAGCTTTCTTTGTTACATGTGATACTTATGTAACAATGGAAGATGGAACGGGTATTGTTCATATTGCACCGGCTTTTGGTGCTGATGATGCCGTAGTTGGTAAAAATTATAATCTACCTTATTTAAATCCAGTTGGTGAAGATGGCTGCTATACTGAAGGACCTTGGAAAGGTATGCTAGTATTTGATGCCGATCAAGAAGTAATTAAATATTTAAAAGAAAATGATAAATTATTTAAAAAGCAAAGAATGGTGCATAACTATCCACATTGTTGGCGTTGTAAAAGTCCACTTTTATATTATTCTAAACCATCATTTTATTTAGAGGTAACTAAGTTAAAAGATAAAATTGTCGAAAATAATAAAAAAGTTAATTGGTATCCATCATTTGTTGGTGAAAAAAGATTTGGTAATTGGCTAGAAAATTTAAATGACTGGGCTATTTCTAGAAGCCGTTATTGGGGAACACCACTTCCTTTATGGCGTTGTTCTTGTGGTCATGATGAAATGATTGGTTCAAGAGAAGAATTAGTGGAAAAATCTATTGAAAAAATTGATGCATCTATTGATTTACATCGTCCTTATGTTGATGATGTTCACATTAAATGTCCAAAATGTGGCAAAGAGATGAGCCGTGTTAAAGATGTCATCGATTGTTGGTTTGATTCCGGGGCTATGCCTTTTGCCCAATATCATTATCCATTTGAAAATATGGATTTATGGGAGACGCAATTTCCAGCTGACTTCATCTGTGAAGGTATCGATCAAACCAGAGGTTGGTTCTACTCATTAATAGTTATCTCAACATTTGTTAAAGGTGTATCACCATATAAAAATGTTTTAGTAAATGAATTATTACTAGATAAAAATGGGCAAAAAATGCACAAGAGTAAAGGTAATGCGATTGAACCATTTACTATTATGAGGCAATATGGTGCTGATACAGTAAGATGGTATCTTCCTTATGTATCTCCTGTATGGACACCACTTAAATTTGATGAAGATGGTTTAAAAGAAGTATACTCTAAATTCTTTAACCCTTTAAAAAATACTTATAATTTCTTCTCAATGTATGCCACAACTGATGGTATTGATATTGATAATTGTAATATCGAAGTAAGTAAAAGAGAAGAAATAGATAAATGGTTATTATCAAGATATAATTCCCTTTTAAAGGTAGTTACTGAAGGATATGAAGAATATGATTTAAATAAAGTAGTTAGAAATATTACTAATTTTGTATCTGATGATTTATCTAACTGGTATATAAGACGTTGCCGTAATCGCTTCTGGGGAAGTACTTTAGATGACTCTAAAAAGGCTGTTTATATAACAACTTATGAAGTACTAGTTGGTTTGTCTAAAATGATTGCACCTATTGTTCCATTTATTAGTGAAGAAATTTATACTAAGTTAACAGGCGAATATTCAGTTCATCTAGCAGACTTTCCAAAATATGATGAAGCATTAATTGATAAAGCATTAGAAGAGAAAATGGATTATGTTAGAAACTTAATATCTTTAGGTAGAAATGTAAGAGAAGAAGCTAAAATAAAGGTAAGAACACCACTAGAAGAAGCAATCATTGAAACAAGTATCTATGATAAAATTACTGATTTAGTTCCTTTAATTAAAGAAGAATTAAATGTTAAAAATATAAAAAGCGAAAAAGATTTAAATAAATATATGAATATAACTCTTAAACCAAATTATAAAGAAGTAGGTAAAATATTTGGGGCAAAAATTAAAGATTATGAAGCATTCTTAAATACTCAAACTTTAGAGGAACTTACTAAAGGAAATGTTAAGTTTGATGATACTTTAATTACCAAAGATATGTATGAAATAAAAATTTCTTCTAAAGAAGGATTTAATGTAGGTGTTTTAGATAATTTATTTATTATTTTAAATACTACTTTAAATGATAAATTAATTAATGAAGGACATGCCAGAGAATTTATTTCTAAAATTCAAAATATGCGTAAGACTAATGGCTATGATGTTAGTGATCGTATTAAAATTTATTATAGTAGTAAAGAATTTGAACCTATTATGAATGAATTTAGTGATTATATTAAACATGAAACATTAGCAGTAGATATTACATCAAAAGATTTAGACAAAGAAGAAATAAATGTTAATGGTATTAAAGTATTAGTAACAATTGAAAAAGCATAACTTAAAAAATGGTAAAGTTAATTCTTTATCATTTTTTTGAACTGTCGCAAATTTTGCGAGAGTTCAATTATTATGTCTATTTTTATAGTTGTTGCAAATTTTGCAACAACTTAACTGTTTAATTCATAGGCTATTTTTTCTAAAAACATTATTTAAAATGATTAGACTAGTTATTTAAAGTAATTTATCTTATAATATAGATAGGTGATAACAATGAAGGATATACGAGTTATTTATATGGGTACACCAGATTTTTCTTTAAAGCCACTTGAAGCATTATATGAAAGTACTAATGTCATTTTAGTAGTTACCAAAAAAGATGCTGAAGTAGGAAGAAAAAAAGTATTAACTCCATCACCTGTTAAAAAATGGGCGGTAGAGCATAATATTCCTGTATTAACACCCGATAGCCTAAAAAAAGAATATCAAAGTATTTTAGATTATAAGCCTGATTTAATTGTAACTTGTGCCTATGGCAAAATACTTCCTAAAGAGATACTTGAATATCCAAAATATAAATGTGTAAATATTCATGCTTCCATACTTCCTAAATATAGAGGTAGTGCCCCAATTCAATGGGCTATATTAAATGGGGAGAAAGAAACTGGTATAACTTTAATGTATATGGATGAAGGTATGGATACTGGTGATATTATAGATGTAGTAAAATGTTCAATAGATGATAATGATAATGTTGGTACTCTTCATGATAAATTAAGTAATTTAGGAAGAGATATTTTAATAAAAAATTTACAAGATATTGTTACTAATAATACTAAACCAATAAAACAAGATAACGATAAAGCTAGTTATGCACCAATGATTGAAAGAGATATGGAAGAATTAGATTTTAATGAAAGGTGCGAAAATATTTATAATAAAATAAGAGCTTTTAGTCCATGGCCTTTAACAAAAACATCTATAAATGGGGAAGAAGTTAAAATAGTTGAAGCCCACTTTGAAAAGACTAAAAGCAATGTAAATAAATTATACGTTACTAAAAATAGTTTAGGTATAGGATGCCTTGATGGTATAATTTATTTAGATATTATTAAACCAATTGGTAAAAAAGAAATGCCTATTAAAAGTTATTTAAATGGTAAAAAGGAGTTATTCTAATGGAAGATGGTAGTAGTAATAAGACAAGTGCTTATATTCAATTAGGTATAGGTCTAGTTTTTATAATTATTTTAGTAATTATTGTAAAGGTTAGTGGCGTAAGAAATGATGAAAATATACCACAAAATGAAACAAAAGAAGAAATAAAAGAATTAACAATAGATGAAAAGTTAAATAAATTAACAGATAATTATAAATATAATTATGAAATAACTATTGGCGAAATTACTTACACTTATAATGGCTCTAAAATGGGCTTAAAAGAAAGTGGCTATTTAAAAATAAATGATAATTATTTATATTATTATAAAGATAATAATTATACTTATGAAGTAAAGAATGGTGGCTTATTTCAAATAGATAATTTATATAGTAATATAGATAAAAATTATCTAGATATAGAATATATTAAAAATTTAATTAAAGATCAAGAATATACTAACGAAGATAGTAAATATTCTTATACAATAGAAAGCACCCAAATTATAATAGATACTAGTGAAGATAATATAACATCTATTCAAGTTATTAATGAAAATAATTATAAATTAGAATATAGTGATATAGGAAGTATAAAAGAAATTAATTATTAAGAGGGAAATATGGTTTTAAAATTAATTATTGTCAATGTTTTAACTTTAATAAGAGTAATAGGTACCATAATACTTATCCCAATTTATAAAAATTATGGTGGTTTTGCTGTGGGTATTTTAGCTCTTGTTTGTTATTTAACCGATAGTATAGATGGTATCTTAGCAAGAAAATTAAAAGCATCTACTTTCTTTGGAGCACTATTTGATGGAGCAGCCGATAAATTATTTACAATCATGAGTTTTATTGTTTTATATTTAATTACTCCTTATGCCATAATACCTATATTATTTGAAATAGCCATAATTTTTGTCCAAATTATTAAATATAAAAACAATTTAAATGTTAAATCAAATATAGTCGGAAAATTAAAAACTTGGATTTTAGCATTGTGTGTTATTTTAACTTTTTTAGTTAGTGATATTAATAGGATAACTTTTATACCTTTAGAATTTATTAATTGGTTAAATAATTTAAATCAAAACAATTTATATTTTATTTTATTAATGCCCGCTATTATAATGGAAATAATAACTCTTTTAAGTTATATTTTAGAAATATTTAAACCAATAAATAAAAAAGCATTTCAAGAAGATGAGAAAAATAAAAAGCAAGTAAATAAAAGAAATTGGCCAACTTTTAAGCATATTTGGCTCAATCCCGAATTTTATAATTCACATAAAGATGAAGTTAATTTAAAAGATTTAACTAAATTATCTAAATAAAAATTCAATGCTTAGCCATTGAATTTTACTGTTATATACATCTCATCATCATAGAATTCTTGAACACTACGAATAATATTATTAGCCTTCTCTGTATCATGATCTTTAGAGGCTACTACGACACTAATCGTATTATCTTTAATTTTAACAAAAGCATCTAAATTAAATTTTTCTTTAATCATATTCTTAATTTTATTTTCTTCACCCTTGGAATTATTTAACTTTTGTAAGTTTTCATATGCTACATTTTTTTCTTGTAAAGTACTTTTTTCATCTAATAATACTTCTTGATATTCTTCCATTAAAGCTTGCTTTTCTTCATCATTTTCAACTTCTAAGGCTACTAAAGCATCATTTTCCGTTATTTCAATTACTTCTTCTTGACTATTTTTATCTTCTGCTTTTAAAACACTTGCTACTTCATCATCAATACTAACATAATAAATTCCTAAGATTAAAATTAAAGAAAATAAAGTTACAAACCACAAATTTTGCTTATTTATCATATATATCTCCTTATTATCTATTAAATGATATGTAATATATTTATTAAAAATGTCAAATAACTAATATTATTAATTTAAAATTATCTTTAACATGTTATAATATAAATATACAACAATACGATATCATGTTTACACCTTCCTTGTAAAATTAATAAAATCAGTTAATTTTCGGGGGAGGTAATATATACTTATCTTATAAAATAGAAGGAGAGTCAGTATGGAAAATGAAAATACTAATGAAAAGAAGAAACAAATAAGATTAGCCATAATCGGAGTAGTAACATTAATAATGTTAACATTGGGAGCAACATTTGCCTATTTTTTAATAGATACAAATAATAGTACAAGTAAATCAAATATTAAAGGAGATATAGATGTAATAGATAGTATAGCCCTTCAAAAAGTAACAGAGAACTTACATGTTAATTTAAGTGCAGCCGATATGGCTGAAGCAAATAAAAATACCGAATATTATGGTGATGATACTGCAAATTATGTAAAAACATTAGAGGAAGGGATGCATAATCTAGGTAAGTTAACTGCAACTGGAGGAAATGGTAAAACAAGATATATGTGTACAGCCAATGCCGTAATAACAATGCAAGTAGCAAGTGAAAATGATATGGGTAAATTTTTTAATACAGGAGATGCCTATTTATATTTAAATGCTGGTTCATTACAACAAAGAATAGATTTAAGTGAGTTAAAGGAAAGTGGAACAAGGACCATACCATTTGAAATAGGAATAACAAGTGAAAGTGAAAGACAAATAGATGGATATGTCGAAATAATAAATACTGCATCAGATCAAACATATTTAGCTAATAAAACATTAAATATAGATGTAACATTCCAAGATTTAGAATGTAATGTCGGAGTATCAGAAGTAGAAACAAATTTAAGGAAATATGATAAAGAAAACAAATTAACAACAAATTTAGTAAATGGTTTATATAGATATCAAGGTAATTCTATAATAAGTAATTATAACTTTGATGGTATAGATGAAGCAACATATGATATAGAAGATACAGTAAAAAATAATTATATTTGCTTAGGACAGGATTGTTTAAACGAAGAAAGTCAAGATATGTATAGAATAATAGGAGTAACTGAAGATGGCTTAATGAAAGTCATAAAGAGCACACCAATAGAACAACATTTACAATGGTGGACAGATGATCAAACTGATATAAAATGGTCAGAAAGTTTAATATACCAATATTTAAATTCAGAGTATTATAATAGTTTACCAATAGAATTAAAAAATAGAATAGTTGATATAACTTGGGTTAATAGTTTTGTTGATATAAATGATATGAGTATAGAAAACAAACAAAAAATGAGCGAATATGAAGAAATAATGTATAGTGATGCTGAAGATAGAACAATAAAAGAAGCATATAAAAATTATGGAGAAATATTTTCAAATTTTTTAGTTAATGAAGAAAAGAAAGGAGTAGTAAATAAAACTGTAGATAAAGTAAGTATAATGAACTTAACAGATTATTGCAGTAGTTTTGAAAGTAATGGGTATTTAAATTGTATGGATAGTCAAATGTTTTTTGTGGATTATTATGAATCTGGGGATTATATTGGACTTACATGGTTGACACCTGATTATAATTTTGCAATATTTAGAACTACTAGTAAACTTGATGATGGTTTAAATACGACTTGGGGATTTGTGACTTCAGAATTTATAAACCAAGAATGGGGCTATGATACTGAATTCTTCATTAATCCTGTCTTCTTCCTAACAAGTGATATCGAATTATCAGGTGAAGGAACAATAGATACTCCATTTACAATAGGAATTGAATAAGTAAATAAAAGGTCTAAATAAAAATCGAATTTTTAAAAACAAACGTACTAAAAAATGCTAAAAAATAGCATTTTTTTTAAGTTTTTTAAAAAACTTTTCTGAAAAAAAAGGAAATCGAAGAAAAAAAGCTAATAATATAAGTAGAGGGAGGAAAAAATAATGCGTAAATCCAAAGCTATTATTCAACATGATTTTAAAGATTGTGGCGTTACTTGTATGCAATGGATAATCATCTATTATGGTGGTTATATATCTTTAGAAAAACTAAGAGAAGATACCCTTACAGATAGTAATGGAACGAATGCTTATCAAATAGTTACTGCTTTTAAGAAGTGGGGATTTGATGCAAAGGGGATTTTGGTGCATGACTTAACAAAAGACGTTAAGTTTCCATTAATTGCCCATATGGAACTAGATAATGGTTTAGAGCATTTTGTCGTTGTTAAAGAGTGTCTTAATGATACAGTATACTTAATGGATCCAGGTATCGGTAATATTAAGATGACTTTAACTAAATTTAACAAATTATTTACCGGACATATTATTTTAGTATATCCAAGAGATAATATTATTAAAATGGCTAAAGGTATAACTATTTCTAAATTATTTTTAAACATCATTAGTAAGGAAAAGTTTCTCATTGTAAAAATAATTTTAACTAGTTTAGTATGGACAATACTTTCTATAATAAGTAGTTATTATTTGAAAGCAGGTAGTAATCTTCTTGATTATAATCTTTATTTATTAAAATGTTTTGTTGTTTCCTTTGGGATTATAACTTTACTTAAAGTTTTGTCATTATATATTCGCGAGTATTTTGAAAATCATTTAAGTAACTTAGTAGATACATACATTTACCCAGAATTTTTAAGACACTTATTTTATCTTCCTTCTAAAGTCATTAAGAGTCGTAGTACAGGAGAAATAGTAACAAGAATAAGTGAGCTATCCAACATTAAAAGTTTATTCTCGGATATCTTTATCTCTTGTTTCTTAGACTCTTTAATGGCTATTATATCTATAGTAATATTATTTATGATTAATCATAAACTCTCTTATATTTTGATCATCTGTATTGTAATTTATACTATTTATAGTATTATCATAAGTAAAATTATCTATAAAAAAGTATTAGAGAATATTAATTATCAAACAGAGTTTAATAGTTTAACAATAGAAAATATTTCGATGTTTGATAGTATTAAGAATTTAAATATAACTGATAATGTATTAATTAAATTAGAAAAAAGTTTATCTAAGTATTTATTTGATAATTATCATTTTAATAGTTTTTTTAATCTTTCTAATTTAGGTAAGGACTTTTTGCTAGAGATGTGTTTATTTATTATTAATTCTTATGGTTTCTATAACATATTAAATGGTAATCTTACGATAATAGATTTATTTACTTTTAATTTAATCTTAGCATATTTCATTGATCCAATTAAAAATATTATTAGTATTTTACCAAAGTATAATTATGTTAAAGCATCATTTACGAAAATAAGTGAATTTATTAATCTAGATGAAGAAGAAATAAATAAAGATAATAATTTACTTAAAGGAGATATTTCTTTTAGAAATGTTAGTTATTCTTATAATAATTATAACAATGTTATAGATAATCTAAGTTTTAATATAAAAAGTGGTGAGCATACTTTATTAAATGGTATATCTGGATCTGGTAAAAGTACCATATGTAAACTTTTATATAAAGAGAATTATGATTATCAAGGTGAAATATTAATTGATAATTGTAATATTAAAGATTTAAGTTTAGGAAGTATTAGAGATAGTATTTTATATGTATCACAAAATGAAGAATTATTTACAGGTTCCATTAAAGATAATATTTTAATGGGAAGGGATGTACCAGATAATTTATTTCAAGATGTTGCAAGTATTTGTGAACTTGAAAGTATCGTTAGTAAAAAAAGTATGCGTTATGATTCTTTAGTAGAAGTATCTGCTAAAAATATATCGGGTGGGGAAAAACAGCGCATAATTTTAGCGAGAGGTTTACTTAAGAATGCTAATATTATTATTTTAGATGAGGCCTTATCGGAAGTAGATAAAGATTTAGAAAGTAAAATTATTAAAAGTATTAAGAAATATTTTCATGATAAAACCATTATTTATATATCTCATAAAAATCAAACCCGTAATTTTAGTCACATTATCAATTTAGGAGAGAGAAATGAAATACTTTCAAGTTAATTATTATCGTTTAAGAAATTTATCCCAAAAACATCTTTTTGCTATAATCATTCTTATTATAATAATTGGGATTTTTATTTTAGGATTTAGTTATTTTAAAGTAGTTAGTCGCAAATATAATTGCTATGGTATTTATCAAAATAAGCTGTTAAATATAAAAGTTATGCAAGATAAAATAGATATATTTAAAGATAATAAAAAATTAATATTTAATAAAAAGGAAGTTAAATATAAAATAAAAAATATGGGTGAATATGAATTAATAGATAATAAGATTTATCAAAATATTTATCTTACTATAGATGGTGATGTTTATGATAATGAAGTAGGAGAAGTTGAAGTTTATTATCGTAAAGAAAAATTAATAAAATTTATTTTTGAATTATTTAAGTAGAGGAGGTAATAGTAATGGAACTTAATAATGAAGAAATGATGAATGTTAAAGGAGGCGCAATTAGTTTTAATATTGCGGCATTGATAACTGGTATAGCCACTGGGGTTGTAACCTTTTTGGTCGGAGTTTTTGATGGATTTTTAAATCCTAATAAGTGTAAGTAGGAGGTAACTCATGTTAAGTAATGAAGAATTAATGGAAGTAAAAGGTGGATCAGTTACTGGTGCTTTAGTTTCCGCACTAGTTACATTAATGAACTCTATTTTTGATTTGGGAAGATCCCTTGGAAGTTCTATTAAAAGAGTAACATCAAAAAAATATTGTAAAATGAATTAGTATTTTACAATTAGTTTATTTTTAGTTGTCAAACCATTAGCTAAGTGATATAATATCTTTTAGAAAAAACGCGAAGGGAGGGCGATTATGACAAAGGTTGTAGTTAATGGCAATATTGATGCTGCTTTAAGAAAATTTAAAGTAAAAGTTGCTAGAAGCGGTGTCCCTTCAGAACTTAAAAAGAAAAAATTTCATATTAAACCAGGCGTTGAAAGAAGAATCAAAAAAGAAGAAGGCATTAAAAATTCTCATAAGAGAAATCGTTATAATTAAGGAGGCAAAAAATTATGTTTGCGAAAATTAATACTGAATTAATGAATGCTTTAAAATCTGGTGATAAATTTAAGTTGTCTGTTCTAAGAATGATGAAAAGTGCTTTACAATTAGAATCAATTAATAATAAAAAAGAATTGACTGATGAAGTTGTTATAAGCGTTTTAAAAAGACAAGTTAAGCAAAGAAATGATTCCATAAAAGAGTATGAAGAGCTTGGTAAAGAAGATGTAGTTAATGATTTAAAAAGAGAAATAGAAATCATTAATGAATATTTACCAGCAGAAGCCAGTGACGAAGAAATTCAAAAAGTAATAGATGAAGCTTTCCAAGAATTAAATCCAACTAGTATGAAAGACATGGGAAAGATTATGAAATTTGTAACTGAACACTTAGCTAATGCTGATATGAGTAAAGTAAGTGCTCTTGTAAAGAATAAACTAAATAGTTAAGATCGATAAAAAAATATCGGTCTTTTTTTGAATGCACCTTTAGTTTTCCTTGACTCTAGGGGGGTATATTATAATAATCTTATAGATAATAGAGAAGGTTGTTATAATGAAGAAAGTAATAAAGAATAATTATAAAATAATAATAGGAATAATAATAGGAATAATATTATCAGTAACAACAGTATATGCAGTGGAGGCTTATATCGAAAGTAGTAAAGTATCATTTGATAATAAACATACCAAAACAAATAATGTCCAAGATGCAATAGATGAATTATATGAGCGAAGTGGGATACATAAAGATAAATGGGTAGATAAAGAGTTAAATGGAGCAGATCCCGTATTACAAGATCCATTAATACCAGTGGAGATAAAACCAAATGGAGATGTATATTATGCCAATCTAAATAGTGAATGGTATAACTATAGTGAAAAAAGATGGGCGAATGCCGTAATATTAAACGACAATGTTAATCACAATGTAGGAGATAAAATAGACGATAAAGATATCAAAGGCTATTTTGTCTGGATACCAAGATATCAATATAAGATATGGGATATGGGAGAACAAACATCTGCGTTGAGTTTGAAAGATTTAACAGATACAAATGATAATAAAGATACAACGCTTTGGAAAATGAATGACAATTCAAAATTAATCGATATAAAATTTGGCAGTGTTGAAAACATACCTAAAATGGACGAAAGTGATGCCAAGTTAAATGAATATTATACACATCCAGCATTTACACTTGGAGAAAAAGATTTAAATGGCTTTTGGATGGGAAAATTTGAAACAGGTGGAACATCTGCTAATACAATGGTAATAAAGCCCAATGTAACATCATGGATAAATCAAAAAGTTAAAACATTTTTTGATGCATCTAAAGGATACGAAGAACTCTTAAATAGTCACATGTTAAAAAATACAGAATGGGGAGCAGTAGCATATTTATCTCACTCTGCCTATGGAATTGGTGGAGAAGTAAATATAAATAATGCCAGTGATTGTAAGACAGGCTATTCAGCAACCGCAAAAACTAATCAAAATATATATCCTGGAGAAAGAGCCGCAAGCAGTGAAAAAGAAAAAACTCAGCCATGGAATACGTTAGTTGGCTATTTAGCAAGTACTACTGGCAATATAAGTGGGGTATATGATATGAGTGGAGGAGCATGGGAATATGTAGCTGCATATGTAAAAGGTTGTACGGCAAATAGTGGCTTTGATGTTGAAGAACTAACCAATCAAGTTAAAGAAGGATATTTAGATGAATATCCAATTGATAGTGCAATTAATTCTTATGACAAAAGAATATTGGGAGATGCAACAGGAGAATTGGGTTTGTTTTATAATTATGTAGAAAGTAATGATGTATCATTCTATCATAATAGTTGGTATGCCGATTATGGTAATTTTATTGATTCGCGTCTTCCTTGGTTAGGTCGTGGCGGAAGATACGATGATGGATCTGGAGCGGGTCAATTTTTCTTTGCAAGATGGGATGGTGACATACGTACCGGCTATGGCTTTCGCCTAGCTCTTTCGCCAACTAAATAATTAAGTGTTATGATTTCATAACACTTTTTCTATGTCTATAATTTATAAGAACAAAATATAATTTAATGTGGAAAGATTACATTTTCGAGATTATTTTAAAAATTTTTTATATGATTTAGAAGACTTCATAACTATCTATGAAAATCATTTGCATGTCTTTAATTATCAAAAATTAACTAAATTAAGTGATACAAATATAATATTAATTATTAAAAATATGGAAGTAAATATAACTGGTGAAAACTTAAAAATTAAGCAAATGACCAAACAAGAATTGTTAATTAATGGTAAAATATTGAAAGTAGAGTTTGCTTATGTCTAGAGATAAAATAATATGGGTTAAAATAAATACCAAGAGTTATTATA
>CANQDM010000008.1 GCA_947591505.1 uncultured Bacilli bacterium
TCAGTTACTCTTAAACAAGTAATGGATAGAATGAGATTATTAGGATATAAAACTTATTCTCGTAATAATGTTATAACCATTTATAGGGATAATTGTGATAAAGTACGAATTGAAAAAGTGTTTGGTAATGAATATTCAAAAGACAAAATAAATAAACGATTATATTTATCAAGACAAATTGCATTTAAACCTATGTCAAATAAATCTATATTTGAAGAATATTCTAAAACTAACAAGACTCACAAGGGTATTTATGGCTTATATTTATATTATTGTTATTTACTAGGAGTATTTCCAAAAAAACATCCAAGACAATATCTTCCATATTCTATAAGACAAGAAATAAAAAAGTTAGATGCATTTTCTGAACAAGTTAGATTTATGGCCACTAACAAAATAGAAACAATAGAAGATTTAGAAACATTTTCAAAAAACAATTATGAAGAATATAGAAATCTTATGGGCAAAAGAGAAAATCTTTGGAAAAGATATCATAGAGCAAAAACTGAAGAAAAACAATCTGAAATACTTGCTGAAATAAATGATATTCAACCTAAAATAAAAGAACTTCGTAAATATGATAATTACTGTAAGGATATTAGAAAACAATCTGAATCTATACAAGAAAAACTTAATAATTTTGATAAAGATTTAAACAAAGAAAAAGACAATACTAGAAATTTAAGCTAGTATTGTTTTTTATTCCTATTATAAATACTTTAATAAATCAGAAAAATTAGTATAGCCACTTTCAGCATTTAAATGCCCTCCACCTGAAATCAAAATTTGATTATCTGTTATAGTGTCTGCAAACTCTTTTTCTTTTTCATATTTAACATAAGGATCATTATTTGAATAAAGGCAAATAATATCTCCACAATAATTTTTAATATCTGCTAAATTATCTAAAAACATACTCTTGTTTACTGTGTCATATTCTTCATCTATTCCTAAATAGTTATTAAATCCACATACAAATACTAATCTCTTTACTTTTATTTTATTTTCAATTAAAAATTTGCAAATGAATACTGGTGCTATTGAATGAGCAAATATAATTGTATTTTCATTTATAATACCTGCTTCTAAATAGCATTTTAAAAGTTTAGACCAATTTTCATAGTTTTGAAATCCAACCCCAGTAGGAAAATCAGGAGTATAAACTTCTAAATTTCTGTTTTCTATTTCTTTTCTTAAATAAGGAAACCAATTACCAAATGGACTTCCAAAACTTCCGTGAACTAAAATATAATTATTTTTCATAGTTAACTCCTTTTTATTTTTCGTTTAAACTTTTTATTTCTTGCAATTCAAATCTATATTTTTGCCCATTTTTATTTATTTCATCTAAAAACATATCATAAGGTCTGCACCATAATTTATTATCTCCATATAATGCTCTATATGCTACCATTTTTTCTCCTGTTTCACTATGGTAAATTATATCTTCTACTATATATAAATCTCCTTTATAGTGTTTATAAATTCCTTTAATTTTTAAATCTCTCATATTTTCCTCCTAATAATTTATTTGACTACACTTTCTATTTCTTGCAATTCAAATCTATATTTTTGTTCTATATTTGGATATTTATCGTGATCTACTTCACTTAAAAACATATCCATTGGTCTAATCCATAGGCTTCCATCTCCATATAATCTTCTATAAACAACATATTTTTCTTTTGTTTCAGAATGATTAGCAACATCTATTACTAAATAATAATCCCCTTTAAAATGCTTATAAACTCTATTTATTTTTACTTCTCTCATCTTTTTCCTCCTATTTTACCTCTATTATTTCTAAATCATTTTGTACTATAATATTACCATTAAAATAACTCTGTACTTCTTCTATGTCAAGTACATAAAATTAGGTGTTTTACATTCACAAATTTTCTTTTTCTAAATTTTTATTATTTCATTATAATAATCAATCATTTCTTTTTGTTGTGGATATTTCCGTTTCCTATCCTCAATATCACTATTTATAAAATTATATATGCAATTCAAATCAGTTTTTATATTTTTGTCTAAAAGCAAAGTATTATTAGGATATACATATTTATATAATTCAACTGTTCCTATTATTACAGGTTCAAGTTGATTTGAAACATAAGAAAACCAATCTAAATTTATATTGTTTATATTTGATTTTATTGGTGTATCTTTTGAAACATTCCCTCTAAATATGGCTTGTAATAATGGATTACTATGTGTAGCTTTGCATAACTCACTATATAAACTATCATAATATCCAGGAATAACTTTTTCAAATACATCTTTAATTCTCACTTTTGAAATTTGTAAAAAGTAATTAGATAGTCCTGTTCCATCTTTTTTCAAAATATAATATTTATATATGATAAAACTTTCAATTAATGATCTAAATAATATTGTTGCATCAAAATAACTTCCTATTTCCATTAAATTATATATATTTCTTATTTTAAAAGGAAAATCATAGATAAAAAATTGAAATAAATCTTGAATTTTAATCATTTCTATATCCTCATCTGCCGCTAATTTTCCCTTTTTAAAAGGCATTTTTATAAATACATTATAAACAGAGGGAATAAAATTATAAAATCCAGGAATCTTATTTTTGGTTTTTTCTCTTTTTATTACTTCACTTTTTATTAGCATTTCATATGGTTCTTGATACAAAATGATCACCTCTATCCTTTTTGATTTATATTTAAAAACAATTTAAATATATACCATAGCATTAATATCATTGAAATAATAAAAGTAAAAATGCTATAAATTGCAAATATATACTTTAACCATTTAAAATTTATAAATACAGGATAAATTGATAGTATAATTTGAGGTATAATAATAGCAAATAAAGTTAAAAATATAAATAACAAAACATCTTTTTTAACATTTAGATTATTGCTTATAGCATTAATTTTTGATTCAATATCTTCTTTTTCTATCAATTTCCACTCAATAAATTCATCTAACTTATCTATATGAACATTTAAATCTCTCTCACTTAATGTATCTGGAATTGATGATAATTGTGTGTTATTAAAATCAAGATCAAATGGATCTATCATGCCAAATCCTAAAGTTTTCCTGATTCTAGTCATTTTTCCAATATATTCATACACTATGTATTTACTATTTCCTTCAATAATATGATTATTTTTTAATATTTTAGGTATGTCATCACTATAATGTTTTTCAGAGAATATATTTAAGGCATCATCCATCCATTTTTTTATTTCACTAATAATATCTTCTCTTTGTTTTAAAGTTAAATTATAGTCTTCATAATCTTCAATATTAAAGTCTTTATTTCTTACTTTATCATAAATAAAATTTATGTAATCATCTCTATTAATTTTATAAAGTTCGTTTTCATCTGTTATTTTTCTATTCTGATAAAATCTAATTTCTTTTTTAATTTTATTCAGTTTTTCTTCTAAAGTATCTCTTTCAATTTTTGCGTTTAACAATTTAGTAGCAATTAAACCACCTATAATCGCAATAAATACACCAATAATTTGTATATTAGAATTTGCATACGTTAATATATTATCTAAATCAAACATTATAAATCTCCCAACTAAAATTAAGATAATTTCTAATAAAATTATACAATATTTTATCAAAATTTGCCAGAGAACCATTGATTTTTAAGAATAAAACATATATAATTTATTTAGTTGATTTAGTCAATCTTGGGAGTATAATTTTTCGAATATAAGTAAAGTTATCGCTCCATTTTAAATTTAATCAGTCTTAAATAGATTGATTTTTTTATTTTACTCTCGTTAATAGCTTGGAAGGATTATAATAAAGTTTATAAATTATTCCAAATTAATTTTCTCTTTAACAGTTTTAAAATATAATTTAAAAGTATCTGGATAAGTTAAATTAGATGGAAGATCCTTTGCTAACATTATCTTAGACATTTCATATTCTTGTGGTAATTCTTCCATTTCTAATATTTCACAAAAGCAAAGTAAACCAAATGTACTTATTTTATAAATGCATACTGGAGTTACTTTAATATTAGTAGCTCCTGTTTCTTCATACATTTCTCTTTTTGCAGCATCTTCCCAAGTTTCGCCATCTTCAATATGACCACCAGGAATTTCCCAACCATTTCTTTTTTTATTATAAGAAAATACATATTTATCATGATATTTACATACACAAACTACTCTTGTATATTCTTTTTCATCACAATAACCTAAATTATACAATTTTACTTCTAACATATTAATCCTTTCTATTTATAATTTTATCATATAAGTTATTTTTCGCCAAATTTAAGTCAAATACCCATACAAATTATTTAATTTCGCATACATTATCAGTGGGATAGTATAATACTATTTCTAATTTAAATGTTAATAATGCTAAATAGAAAGGGGAATATGATATGCATAAAAATAAAATGATAATTCTTATAGCCTTTCTTGCAACTATTATTTTAATGGCAACCGGTTATTCAACATTTGCAACCGATTTTACTATTAATGGGACTACCGAAATTACGGGTGAATGGGACGTTAGAATAACTGATATAACTGCTACCCAAGTACCCGATGGCTGCGATGCCGGTACGCCAACTTTTACTAAAGATTCAATTAATTTCTCTGCTAAACTTAATAAACCAGGCGATGAAATTATTTATGAAGTAACTATCGAAAATTTAGGTACTATTGATGCCGAATTACAAACGATAATATTCACCGAAGAAATTGATGGTATAGAAGAAATTAACTATACCACTTCTGAACTTAAGAAAGACTTAAATGTTGGTGATTCAACTACTTTTAACATTATGGTAACCTATGTTAAAAATACTAAAGACATTCCCGATGTTAAAACTAAAACACTAATGGGGATAATAGAATATGTTCAAAAAGAAAATGTTTAAAAACAAAAAATTGTTTCTTATTTTAATTATATATACACTAAGTCATATCTTCTTATCTAATAATAATTTATATATTAATTATATTAATCCATTATTTTGGTTAATTTTTTTAGTTATTTTTTATCATCAAGATTTAACAATAAATAAAAAATAAATTAATATTACTTTAACTATTTTTATTATTTTTTTTATAATTTATTTTTCTAGTGGTTTTATTTTTGGCTTTACTAATAGTCCTTATAATCATTCTTTAATTAGTACTTTAGAAAATTTAGGAAAAATAATTTTACCTATATGGGGCATAGAAACAATTCGTTATAAACTACTCAAAAGTAATAAAAGTTTTAGGGCTTTAATAACCATTATTGTTATCATCAATGAAATTAATTTTAAAGCCCTCTTTCTTTCTCATAATATTATTTTTCTACATTATTTTATTTCTGTGATTATACCAATTATTTTCCAAAATATTTTATTTACTTACTTGTCTTTAAATTCTAACTACAAAATTCCGATAATTATTAAATTATTTGATGAAATACCTAAAATTTTATTACCAATTACTCCTTATAGTAATTGGTTTATCACTGGATCTTTTGCTATCATTAAAGTTTTAATTATTTACTATTTATTTAAGTATTATATTTATAATAAAAAAACTATAAAATATAATAAAAAATCAGTAAGAATATTTTATCCTTTAAGTATTATTGCATCTACTCTATTAGTTTTGTTTATGCTCGGAGTATTTAATTATAAATCTATTGCCATTCTTTCTAATAGTATGAATCCAACATTTAATAAAGGTGATGTTGTTATTTATAAAGATACAAAAAATATTGTACCTGGTGATATTATTGTCTTTCAGTATGGTAGTCAAATTATTGTTCATCGCCTTATCAGTATAAATGAATATTATGTTACTAAAGGAGATGCTAATAATACGGTAGATTATATTAAATTAAAAAAAGAAGATATAAAAGGTGTTTATCAGTTTCATATTAAATATTTAGGTTATCCATCTATTTGGCTAAATGATTTTTTTACTAAGGAGAATTAGTATGACAAAAAAATTAATTATTTTAAGTATTATTCTTTTAACAGGATTTCTTTTTTTAAAGTTTATTAATAAAAATATTCAAAATAATAATACATATCAAATGAAAAATAAAACCTATTATGAAATTAGACTAAAACCTAATAAATATTTTTCTAATGATACGATAGATGCTAATAAATATTATATTGCTGCGTCAATTAAAAGTATTGATATTTATTTTGATTACTATTTAAAAAATAATAAAGATGATATTAATTATTCTTACGATATTAAAGCTACTTTAAAAAGTTATGCTGATAATGGTACTAAACTTATTTGGACTAAAGATTTTAATTTAAAAAATATAAATAATTTAAACAAAAAAGATATTAATATAAAAGAAAATTTTAATTTAGACTATGAGTATTATGTTAATTATGTTAAATCTTTTGAAAAATATTATAATATAAAAGCAGAAAATTACTTAGATATTAAACTTAGTATTAAAATTAATGGTGAAGATAATTCTAATGTTTTATTAACTATTCCTATTAACGAAAATATTGTTGAAATTACGATGAAAGAAGATAATAATTTTATAGAAAATAATAATTTTAATAAAATAATCTTCTTTATAGTTATGGTTATCGTTCTTTTTATAAGTAAAATATTATTTCATAAAGAGAATGAAGAAGATATTTTAAAAGCATATCAAGATATAATTATAACAATTCAAAACAAACCTAATATAGATAGCAATAATACTATATATTTAACAAATTTAAAAGATTTAATTAGTATAGCTATAAATAACAATATAAATATTTTTAATTATCAGAATAAATACTACACTATTATGGATAATACTTATTATATTTATGTTAAACAAATAAAAAGACATTAAATAATTAAAATTTATGTCTTTTTTATTTGCTAACAATTATAATTTTTTTAGCTCTTCAGCTAATTCTAATGATGTTAAATTTAAAACTATATCGCCATCAGTAGCACCCTCAATGGGATATTTTTCAAAACCATCTTTAGTTGTAAATCCTTCAGGATCAACATAAATTATTTTTAATCCTTTAGCACGTGCTTGTTTTTGAATAAATCTTCGATCAGCATGAGATCCTATACAAATTAATGATTTTGCTTTTGAATCAAAATCAATTTTAGGAAAATAATCTTCAATCCGGTATACTCTTAAAGTTTGCTCATCTATACCTAAAACGGACGCTAAATGATCAAAATTATTATTAAGTAATGTACCTACAAATACACCTTTTTCATACATTATTTTTAGCATTCGATGAAATTCAGTTGGTTTTGCTTTAAGACAGTTCTTAATTATTTCGGCAAATTCTAAATATTTCATTTTATCTTTAGTTAAAATTTGCTCTACTAAATCATCTTCTTCCGCAAAATAAAACCTTGAATTACTATGTCTTTGCACTTTATAAATTTCATGTAAATGATAAAGCGGATTAATACCCGCATCAATTGATGGACCACAACCAAGTTCAACTTGAGCAGGTAAATATTGTTTTAAATCTTTTATATCATTCACATAAGTAGGATTACCTCTTTTATCTTTTTCTCTTATTCCTTTAACTTGTAAATTCCAAACTTGTTCATAATATTCGCTATAGTCTAAAATATCTTTACTATAAATTACTATATCAACAGTTTTATAACCTTCAATATATTTTTCTTTAGGATGATTTATAAATTCAGTTATTTTTACTTTTAAATCTTCTTTTTCATATATATCATTATTTAAAATATAATTATTATCTATTAAGCTATTCTTAATCTTATTTATGTATTTTTCATAATCATCATTTTCTAATCTAACACTTAAATATAAATAAGAACTTTTCATTACCAAGTCATCATTTTGAATAGAAAAAGTATGACGAAAATGAATAGTTCTTCTTCTATTACTAGATTCATCTTGCCATAAAGAACTTTCTTTATTTATCTCATTTTGGCTTCTAAACCATACTCCTTCAAAAGTAAATTCATCATTATGAGCATAATTGTTATTAAATATTTCTTTTTCTTGCGCATTTAATTTACATATTTTTAAAGGGAAAATCACTATAAATTCTTCTTTCTGTAAAAGTATTATACTATAAAACAAAATTTTTATAAACTTGCAAAATATGATATTATTATTTTAGTGATAATTATGAAAAAGAAAAATTTTAGCAAATTGATTTTTTTTATTCTAATAGTAGCTATTATTTTATTTGTTGTATTTTATTTTAATAATAAAAAATTAGATAATACTAAAAATAAAAATAGTAATAATACCAAAGTTGAAGAAAAAAATGATATTGAAGAAGCAAATTTAACTATCGTTGGAGATTTTCTTTTTGAAAGTCCATTTTATGATGCTATTAATAATGGTGATAATAAAGATGAATATTTTTCTTTAGTTAAAGATTATTTTCAAAATGATGACTTATCAATTGGCAATATGGAAGTAGTTATTGGTAACGATAATTTAAAAGTTAGTGGTACTGGTTTTAATTTTTGTGCTCCTGTTTGGGTTGGCAAATTAATGACCACTCTTGATATGGAGGTTTTAAGTACAGCAAATAACCATGCCAATGACCGCGGATATGATGGAATAAAATCATCAATTAACTTTTTTAAAAATAATTCTGATATTATGACTTTGGGTACTAATGAAAAAGAAGAAGATGTTAATAAACCCCATATTAAAGAGGTAAATGGGATTAAATTTGGTTTTATTGCTTATACATATGGCACTAATCAAAAATTAAGCAATGATAAATTATTTACTGTTAATTTATATCGCAAGCAAGATACTTTAGAAATTGATAAAGATAGAATTAAAAAAGATATTGATAATATAAAAGATCAAGTTGATGTTATTATTGCAATTGTACATTTTGGCATTGAATTTACTAATACTCCAAATAATGAGCAAATTGAACTGGCAAATTATTTAAATTCTCTTGGTGTAGATATTTTAGTTGGTAGTCATTCGCATTCAATCCAACCAATTAAATGGGTTGGTGATGAACATAAAACTTTAGTATATTATTCACTTGGCAATTTTGTATCTGCAGATGATGATATATCTAGAACGGGTGAAAAATTTGATAATGCTTATCAATTTGGTTTACTTTCAACTTTAAAAGTTACAAAAGATAACAATAAAATAAATATTAATGATGTTAAAGCTATACCTATTGTTAATTACTTTAATAAAGATATGCGAAATTTTAAATTAATACCAATAGATAAATACACGAGTGATTATGAAACTACTCATTATCGTTATCAATATAATTTTAATAAAGATTTTGTATTAAATATGTATAATGAAGTTATCGATGAAGAATTTCGCTAATTTTTAAATAGTACTAATACCTGATTTATTTGCTTGCTTTAATTGCTCATAACGAGGAACAATATAAATTTTACCATCCTTTAAAAATTTAGCACCAGTTTGTTTAAAATAAAATGGCACTTTATTTATTTCACATTGCTCCTTTAAAGATAAAACCCATTTATAATCACAAATTCTGGCCTTATCACCTGATTCGCCACCCACTGTAACTTGTTCAATTTTGCCACTTTGTAAATATTTAGCGATATTAATTTCTTCAAGTATTGGTTCAGCAATTATTTCTTTATGTTTAATAGGTAAACTTAAAAGTATTGGTAGTCTTTCATCAGCCATTTCTTGATTTTCACAAGTAGCACATATCGTAACATTGGGATAACCACTGCCCCAATCACTCGGAATACATTCCATGAATCTTTCAATTCTTTTAGTAATAATATAGAAATGTACATTACTTCTTGTTTTTATCATTTTCCAAATATCATTTCGCCAAGAATCAGCTTCTTCGATAAAAAAGTCTGAAGTCATACAAGTATAAACTATTTCGCCATCTTTAATATAAAAACTGCCATCACGATGTTTTTTGCTAGCCAAATTAAAATCCTTCGTTTTAGTTACTATATTACTATCTTTATCATATAAGCTATCTCTTCTAAACATATAACAATTTAAACAACCAGCACTTTTCTTATGGCAACCATGCCAAGGATTCCAAATCATATTACCACCTGTTAAAAATTATTATAAACTAATTAATACTTTTTGCAAATAATGTTGCATTTTATTCGTTTTTTTGATATTATTTAACTACCGTTATGGCGGAATTGGTGAAGTGGTTAACACGCCGGATTGTGGCTCCGGTATGCAAGAGTTCGATCCTCTTATTCCGCCCCATATATGATTTAAGGGCTCGCAAAGTTATGCGAGTTTTTTTATTTTGCAAATATAATGATGCTAAAAATTTACTTTATTATAAATAATTTATTAAAATAAATTTTTTTTATGATAAAATATCAATAGAGAATCATATTTTGAATTAACTAATCATAAAGGGGGGGAAAATTAATATGTTAGAAAAAAATAATGCTAAAATGATTCAAGAAATTAAAGATGTTATTTTGAGTAGTAGAAAAAAAGTTGCTTATGAAGTAAATAACACTATGTTAAAGGCGTATTGGCATGTGGGAAGAATTATTGTCGAAAATGAACAGAACGGCAATATTAAAGCAGAATACGGAAAACAAGTCTTAAAGGAATTATCTAAAGAATTAAGGAAAACTTTAGGATCCGGATTTTCAGTTTCAAATTTACAATATATGAGAAGATTTTATCTGGAATATCCAAAACAACAGACACTGTCTGTTAAATTGAGCTGGTCACATTACTGTGAACTATTAAGCATTGAAAATATTGATAAACGAAACTTCTACGAAAAGGAATGCATTAATTCTAACTGGAGTGTCCGAGAATTAAAAAGACAATTAGAAACATCTTTATTTGAAAGATTACTTCTTTCTGAAGGAAAAAAGAATAAAGAAAAAGTTTATGAATTAGCAAAAATTGGTCAAACACTTAATACACCTTTAGATGTATTAAAAGAGCCTTATGTGTTTGAATTTTTAGGTGTTAAAGAAAATAAGCCAATTTTAGAAAAAGATTTGGAACAAAAATTAGTAAAGCATATCGAAGATTTTTTACTAGAACTCGGAAAAGGATTTATGTTTGTTGGAACATAGCAAAGAATCACCTTAGGAAATACTCATTATTATGTTGATATGGTTTTTTATAATAAAATCTTAAAATGCTATGTTCTAATTGATTTAAAAATTGGCCAAATGAAAGCTGAATATGCCGGTCAAATGAATATGTATTTAAATTATTATAATGAAGAAATTAATGATAAAGGTGATAATAAACCAATAGGAATAATTCTTTGTAAAAGTAAAAAAGATATTGCCATTGATTATGCTTTAGGTGGACTTTCAAACAATGTTTTTTCATCTACTTATACTTACTATATTCCTAAAAAAGAAGAATTAATTAACGAAATTGAAAAAGTATTAAATGATAGTAAATAGAAATAAATATGGTTTTATTTTAAGATATCCTAAAGATAAAGAATATTTAACTGGTTATAAATATGAACCTTGGCATTATCGTTATGTAGGAAAAGATGCTGCTAAATATATTTATGAAAATAATATAACTTATGAAGAGTACTATGCTTATTTTATAGATAATAAATAATTTTATTTAAAGAAATCCACCCAAGGATTTTTTCTTTTTAATCTTTTAATTGCTTCACCAATTGATATTTCATCAGGTTTAACCTTATCAAGTTCACTCCACTTTATTGGCATAGATATTGCACATTTATCTCTAAGTCTAATTGAATATGGGGCAACACTTGTAGATGATCTGGTATTTCTTACCCAATCAATAAATATTTTACCTTTTCTATTTTTTAGTCTTATATTACTAGTATATTTATCTGGCCATTTGGTCTCCATAAGTACCGCAATATCTTTAGCAGTTTTCCTAAATTTACGCCAAGTCATTTTAGTTTTTATTGGTACAACTACATGATAACCTTTACCACCACTTGTTTTTAAGTAAGATTTTAAATTTAATGTATCTAAAATTCTTTTTAAATCTTTAACGCCTTCTCTAACATTAGCAATATCTAAGTTTTTATCAGGATCTAAATCAAAAACCATTATATCGGGATATTCTAAATTTTTAATAGTACTACCCCAAGTATGAAATTCATAACTATTCATTTGCACTTCTGATATTAATCCTTCTCTATCTTTAATATAATAATAATCTTCTTTTTTATTATCGTCATTTTTTAATATTTTTTTACCTATTCCTTTATTTTTATTTTCTAAATGTTTTTTGAAAAATTTTTCGCCGCCAAACCCATCAGGAAGTCTAATCACACTTATTAATCTATTTTCTAGAAACGGAAGCATTCTATCTGCTACTTTACTATAATACTTAACTATATCAAGTTTAGTTATCTGAGGATTTTTAAAAATTAATTTATCAGGATGAGTAATTTCAATATTATCAATTTTTTTATTTGCCATATTATCACTATTTTTATTTTGGAAATTAAGAATATTTTTATACAAAGAAAAAGACTAGTTAAACTAGCCCATATTAGTTAAATCAACATTTTCATTTTTGATAAAGTCAGCAAATTCAACTTTAAACTTTTCAATTTCTTTTTTTCTTACATCTTCATATACACTTTTAGCATTACAAATGGCTTTATAAAAATGTTTAGTTGTAACAACCTTTTCATTATCATATAAAGCATAAGTAAAGGCATTAGCGACAATAGTTAAGCAAATATCAGGATATCTACTAGATATTTCATAGATTCTTTTGTATTCATCAGTCATTTCCACAATAAAACGCATAAATTTTTCAACTTGGAATGGTTGATAATTAAGTTTGACGCCAATTTGATGTTCAAGTTTTGGAATTGTTCCCATTAATATCTTAACTGTTGTTGGTTTATCGGTTTCTAAAACTTCAATTTTTTGAAATCTTCGTAAGAATGCTCTATCTCTTAAAATATATTGCTCATATTCTTCATTAGTAGTAGCCCCGATCATTTTAATTGCCCCACGGTCTAGACTAGGTTTTAAAAGGTTAGCAAAGTCTACTCCACCGCTTCTATTAACTAAAAGGTGAGTTTCATCAATAAATAGAATGGTTTTTTCCCGATTAGAAAGCTCTCTTATTATAGCATCAAGCTTACTTTGTGTATCTTTAGCATTAGTAGTTGTCCCAATTAAACTAGCAACATTTATTTTAATAACTGTCCATCCTTTAAGGGCATCTGGCACTAAATTTTTTTGAATTCGATAAGCAAGTCCTTCAACTATGGCTGTTTTACCAATACCAGCCTTACCAACAAACAAGGCACTTTTTTCTGGCGTTAAAAGAGTTAAAATACATTGCTTTATTTCTTCATCTCTGGCAATAGCAGGATCCGTAATATATTCCTTATTAGTTAAATTTTCACCATATACATCAAGTAAAGTTAACATTTCTTCATTCATTATGCTTCACCCTATTTTAAGTATATCACATTTTTACTTGACAAAAAACTAAAAATATCTATAATATACATTACTTTTCAAAGGGGGATTTTTTATGGCAGATATATGTGGACAATGTACAAGACTTGATTGGAACAATAAAGAAAAATGGTCAAGTGTAGATAAGTATTGGTGTAAAAGTGGTCATGGTTATAGAGAACCCAACGAAAGAAAATGTAATTATGATTTTTGCTATAATCATGAATCCAATCATACACCTAGTAATGGCTATACTCCAAGTGGTTGTTATATAACTACTATGATATGTAATATACTTGGTTATGAAGATAATTGTTCTTTACTTAATTTATTAAGACAATTTAGAGAAAATGTTTTAAAATGTGATTTTAAATATTATCAATTATTAATTCAATACGATATGATTGGACCAATGTTAAGTAAAGCTATACTAGAAAAAGAAAATAATTATTCTTATGCTCTTCATATGTGCAGTGATTTTCTATTACCTTGTGCTAGTCTTATTAAAGAAGGCATGTTAGATGGTGCAGTTGAAGTATATAAAAACATGGTTCAAAGTCTAAGTGAAGATTTTAATATAGTAATACCTGAGCCTAAAAGGTCTACAAATTATGAAATAAACACTTTAGGAAAAGCTAGAATTTTAAAAGGAAACGCTTAAAAATTAATGAAAAAGTCCTTTACTTTAGGTAACCTATATAATATAATTAATTAAACAAGGCATAATATATATTAGAAATAATTGTATTATTTCTTGCGAGTCTGAATCAACACATTAATTTGTGGCGTGGTAAGGACTCGACCCGCTGTCGGTTGGAAGGACCGCTTAAAAGAGCAACTGTAATAGGTTGTTTTTTTATTGTAAGTATTTTTTACTTATTTCTTTAAGCTTTGTAATTATTTCAAAGCCATTAAAAAAATATTTTTCTTGATTATTAAGTGCAATATGTTTTTTATACATAAAATTAATTTTTTCTAAAACACATAACATATCCGCTATTTGAAATAATCTTTCTTCTTTATGATTAAATTCTTCTATTATTTCATAGTTATTATGTTCAAATACTTCTTTTAATATATTTTTTAATTTTTCTTGACCATTATCATAATAAATAATAATGTTATCAAATTTAGAAAAATACTCATTATATTTTTCTAACATAATCTTTAGTTTATTTATAATATCTTGTCTTAATTGTATTTTATTATTTTTATACTTTTTATCTACTACTATTGATTTTGTCTTAATATTACACTTTAAGGCAAAGTAAAATAAAGATGAGAATAATTTTTTTCTATCTTCTAATTTCATTTTGGCATATTCATTGCGATTTGCAATTAAATCTGCTGTATGAATCATACCATTATAATTTAGTGATTTTAATTTTTCATTTAAAAAATTTATTTTAGTTCTTAAAGATTTAGATGTATCATGAAAGACAAATGATACAACATATAATTCGGAAGATTTGTCTGTAAAACCAAAATCACCACTTTCATCAACATAAATTTTTAATTTACTCATAAATACCTCAAAAGTTGGGCAAGCAAAAAGAAGACCTACTTTATAGTCTTCTCTACCCACTTTTAATATTAACTAACAAATTCTTATTTGTAAATATATTTATATATTATTCATATTTTTCTTTAACAAATTTAACTAAGTCACTAGCGGAATTCCCATTAATAATTCGTCTTTGATTAGAAGTTAGTTCTTCTTGCAATTTTTTATTATCTAATAATTCTCTTAATTTACTTACTACTTCTTCAATATTCACTGCTTTTAAACTCATTTTATTTTTTTCATAAAATGTAGCATTATAATTTTCAACACCTGGTATAGGCATCATATGAATAAGTGGTTTATTTAAAGTAGCAACCTCACTTGTCGTAAGTCCACCAGGTTTAGTTATAACAACTTTACTTAAATTCATATAAGCATTCATATCTTTGGTAAACCCAATTACTTCTAAATTATCACTCTTTATTTTTAATAGTTCACTTTCTAACTTTTCATTATTACCACATACAACTATAAAATAAATGTTAGAAAATTCTGTAATTAAAGTATTAACTAATTCTTTCATTTTACCAAAGCCCATACTACCAGATGTAAGTAAAACTATATCTTTATCAGTTTTTATTTTAATATCTTTAATATTATTTTTAAAATTAGATGAGACTGGAATACCTAAAGGAAGTAAGATATCTTCCCTAACTCCTTTTTTAATAAAATCATCTTTTAACAACTTACTTGGAATAACAAAATAATCAGGTTTAGTTTCATTCCAAAAAGGAATACATTCATAATCAGTTGCCACATTTATAAAACGAATATTACAATCCTTTTTAATAGCGGTTAATGCCATACTAGGAAATAAATGCGTACAAATTATTAAATCATAATTATTATCTTTGATATAGTTATATAATTTATCTTTAGCCAGTTTATTCATTAAATAAACAGGACTTGTAATGTTACTTTTATTATATAATTCTCCAAGTTTATAAACTCCACGAAAAACATTTCCATTCCCTCTAGTAGAATCTAAATATAATTTTTCTACTAAAGATGCGCGTTTTTCTCCAATTAACTCTAAATAATCTTTAAAATGACATTCAATATTATTATCATTAAACTCTTCTGTAATATATCTAGCACAAGAATTATGACCCCCACCTGTACTACATGACAACACTAAAACTTTCATAACTACTCCCAATTATTACTAAACATATTCTTCAAATACGCACTGTTAAAGGTTTTATCTAAAAATCTTTCATAGCTATTTTGTGGGGCAATCCCCTTATCACATGCTTTTGCTCTTAAAATACATTGAGCGGTGAACATTACATCAAATGCTAAGAAAATTGAAATATAAACAATTAATTTTTGACCTAATTTAGGATTAATTTTATCAATTAATTTTTGCATTAAAGGATATAAATATTTAATCCAGACAATACTAAGAACTCCCCAAATACATGAATAAACAAGACATATTCGACCATTAATGTTAAGAAAAAAGCTAGAATAATCCCAAGCAGTAAATCCTAAAACAAGTTCCATACCCCAACTCATAATATATTCAATCAATGATCCCCCAATAAAGCCAATAATAAATATTAAGAAAATGTTTTTATCTTTAAATTTTAGTAAAGCGGCAGTTAAAGCACAAGCGCCAACACCATAGATAGCATTAAATGGACCTATAACTAAAGCCGAATGATTAATAAGCATATGATCTATTACAATTGAGCCAATTCCTTCCAAAATCCAACCAAAAACACTACCGATTAAAAACATATAAAAATAGTCATAAAATTTTAATTTCCTCATCACACATCACTTTATAAAAAAGTATATCATAAAATGACTATAAAAAAAATCCCTAATGGGGTGGTTAGACATTACTAGCAAATAAAAATATATCAAATATTATTAGTAATAATAAAGTAAAGCAAAACAAAATTCGCTTAAGCTTCTCACTTAAATTAAAATCAGTAAAAAATAATTTTCTAATTTTATCAATTAATTTAAATCTTGTAATTAAAAAAGTAAAAATTAAAGTTCCCAAATAATTTAAAATAATATCATCAATATCAAAAGAACCTGTATGGGTAAATGCTTGCAGTACTTCAATACCTATAATAACAGGTAAAGTAATAATAGATTGTTTAAATATATTTTTATATTTTAAATTTTTTAACATTAGTAAAAATACTAGAGGTATTAGCATAATACTATTTCCTAATATATTTTTTATTATTGAATTAATGCTTGCATATTTAAATTCGTTCATTATAGTATGAAAAGGAGTATATTGTCCATAATACCACCAATTATAAAATTTAATACTATCTCTTCCTATATAAAATGTAACACTAAATAATAATAGCAAATAAAGAATCATATATAAAATTATATTTATTTTATATTCTTTTTCGCTTTTTAAAACTAAACCAGATACATAAATAAACAAACTAGTTAAAATCATAAACAGAATGCATTTAAAATAAGAGATATTATAAAGATATTGATTTCGACCAATAAAAAGCAAATAAATATAAATTAAAATATTAATTATTAAGATACTATATTTAGTTATTGTAATTTTTTTATTCATTATTTTCTCCACATTTACATCTTTATTATACTATATTTTAAATTATTATATCAAAATTATTTAAAATTACTAGCATAATCTATTGTGTATGAAAAAAACAAAATCACAATTTGACTTATTTTTCTAATTTATTTATATATTCACTTAAAACTAGTGGCATATATCTTTGACTTCTAATAGCATTAACCCCAAATTCTTTTAATTTAGTAAACGATAATTCTCCTTTTTCATATCTTTTTAGCAAATCTATTTTCATTGCCTTTTTTATTTTTAAATTTTTATCTTGATATTCGTATGGAATATTTACTTCTTTTACTTTAAATTTATACATTATTGATGAATAAGGACTACCAACATATATATAAACAATATCATTTATTTTAATATCCGCATTTTGCTTCCATATCATTGTATTATTTTCTTTTAAAGCATTTTCTATATCAAAATATTTTGGATTAGCTGGTATTATCCATTCACTTGCATTTTTTTTATTTGAAATCGTATAAGCATAACTTTTAGCAATTAAATTCATAATATCTTCATCTTTTACAGTATTATTTAATATAATAGAAATCCAATTATTTTTATTCATATGATATGCGGGATAAAATCCATCTAATTTTAGTAAATCATTTATTTCATCTTGATTTAATTTTATATCAATAATTTCTACTTCTCCATGAGATTTTTTATCTAATTTATTTTTATCAACATTCATTATTATGCCATACCATTTATGACTATCTTTATTTCTAAAAACGCCATAGCCTGGATATTTTTCCCATTCAAATTCAGGATCATTTCCATATTTTTCTTTGATAGATTTGGCTATTCTATTTGCTTGCTCATAAATAAAATTTTTTTTAATAAAACAATTATTTTTAATATCTTCTAATAAACTTTTAAATTCTGATCTAACATTGCTAACAAAAGATCCTGTATTTTCTTCTACTCGAAAATTAGTATATTCTTCATTAATTGATAAATCAAAAATTTTACCTTTAACTATACCATCTTCATTTATTTCAATATTTACTCTAAAAGCATTATCCATAATATTTTTAGAATATTTATATAAATTTTTTTCTTTTTTAAAGCCATATTTAGATAATTTATCAAAATCTATTTTTGTTTTTCTAAATACTTCTTCTTCAATAGTCATTTTTGTTTACCTCCTAAAGAAATTTTTTCTAGTAAATATTATAACATTTTTTTCATTTAATATTTAAATTCTATTTTTTATAAAACTAATAAGAATTTTTGTATATTTGTATATAAAAAATAGAAGAATATTTTACTTTCCTCTATCAAACATATAACTAATTATTTTTGTTATCATTTAGTGCTTCATTTAATGTTTTTGTATCAAGATCATCTAACTCTTCATATGTAGCCTCTAATACAACTTTATCCTCAGTTTCTTCACCAGTAGGTAATTTCCCTTTTATAAATAAATTATAAGCATTTTTACCAATCACTCTTGTACTAGCAACATCTATTCCTCCACCAACAAAACCGCCAACTACCGGAACTACTGTTCCTAAATTAATTATTCCTGTTTCGCCAAATTTAGTTATAAATCTGAAGCCAACTTTTTGATTAATTGCTTTGATAGTTTTAAAAGGAATTCTTTCTACCATTTTAACTCCCAATTTATTTACAAATTTAACTCCTGAGCTTTTTAATATTTCTTTTGCTGCGGTCCCTGTTAAGCAAGCATATATTAATGTTTGAACTTGATCAGAATGAATATCATAACCACCCATTTTAGCAATTGCACAGCACATTCTTAATTGAACATACATAACACTGGTAATATTGGCTGGTAAAGTAGCAATAATGGTAGTAAAGCCCCCAAAAGATGTTAAAAATCCTGATGTTCCACATTTTACTGTCGAATTATTTATTAATGATTTAGCTGCTTTTTCCACTGTATCATTTTTAGATAAATAATCTTCAACTAAGTCATTAATTGGTAAACTAACTTTAGGAATACCATCTACTGACTTAATATATAAAGTATCTAATATTTCTTGAATTTGTTCTTCTGTAATTGTAGTTTTAACTTTATCTGATACTTTGGATACTGTTTGAGAAATATTTTCTTTAGTAGTTAATGCTGTTTCCTTAATTTTAGGAACTGCAACATCATTAGTAAATTTTTTAACATCACCATATTTTTGTTTAGAAAATTCAACCGCATTTTTAGTTATACCTTTAAAATCAATTTTTTTATTTTTTTCCATATCTTTCACGTCACCTCATAATATAATTTGTAAAATTCGCGAATTCTTGTTTCCTTTTTGTAATCACTAATTAAACAACTTAATTATACTATATATTTTTTGATATGTCTTAAGTTTAAAAAATTAAGATGTAGTAAACTAGATGTGGGAAAATAAATTTTTCTAAAATAAAAGAGAAAACACTCAAAATTTTAAAAACAGTTATATAATTAAATTATCAAAAATAAATATACTGACCTTGATACGAACTCGAAGTTCAAAGGTTTTAAGGAGTTGTTTTCTCAATGAATATATTAACACTTTTTAATTCATTTGTTAACCATTTATCAAATATTTTAGATAATAATTTATTCCTGCATGAATTAGAACATAATCTTTCTGATTCAACTAATTCTTTAAATCTTGATATTTTAAAACAAATTTTGGAATATTTAGATTTAGAATATAAAAATTCTAAAGAAAGAAAGGAGAAGTATTATGTCCAGCAAACTAGAGAAAGAACTTTAATCACTTCCTTAGGTATTGTTACCTTTAATAAAACATATTACAAATCTAAAAAGAAAATTAATGGCAAATATCAATATTATAGTTATTTAGAAGATTATATTGGCATTGATAAATGGGCTAAACTATCTTTATCTGCTGAATTATCTCTAATTAATAATGCTTTAGATAATGGTTGTTCCTGGGCTTCTAAAAATTCTATCCCTAATTATATTGTTTCTAGACAAACCATTTCTCAAAAAATTAAAAATATTAATTATAATTATGTCGAGCCTCTTAAGAAAAGAAACACCCCTTCAACTATTTATATTGAAGCTGATGAAGTTCATGCCAATCTTCAATTTAAACATTCCAATTTCAAAAAGAATAAAATTGTTCCTGTTATTCTTACTCACGAAGGGCATCTTGAAGACTTTGCTAAGAAAAAACAACTTAAAAATACTCATTATATCGCTTCTTCTATTTTGAAAACTAATCTTCTTTGGAATGAAACATATAATTATCTTGATTCTATTTATAATCTTGACGAAGTTAATACTATATTTATTTCTGGTGATGGTGGTGCTTGGATTAAAGGTTATGATGAAGCTTTTCCTAATGCTATTTATGTCCTTGATAAATTTCATTATCGTAAAGCTTTAAATTCTATCTTTAAAAGACAATCTCCTTTAACTGAAATTGCTGATGAATATCTTCACAGTAATATGATTGATGAATTTAAAATCCTTGTTAAATCTCAAATTGAACTTTTCCCTGATCAAAAGGATTTATTTCTTAAAAATCAAAAATATCTTTTAAATAATATTGAAGGTATTATTAATCAACATCATCCTTTATACAACTGTCCTTGTTCTATGGAAGGTCATATCTCTAACAAATATGCTAAATTTATTACTTCTAGACCTCATTCTTATTCTTCTGATGGTCTGGAAAATACTATTCAACTTCTTACTATGAAAGCTAACAACATTTCCCTTAATGAACAAATTTATCACAATTTTAAATATGGTTCCTCTTTTTACAAAAAACTTAATCTTCAAAAATTTATTTCTAATTTTAGATTACAATCTAATCACCATTTTGATAATCTTCAAAAATATAATATTGAACATTCCGTTGATAATTCTTCTTTCTCTCTAAAAGATAATTATCGACTTGATTATTTTCTTTCTAAAAGAAATTAAAAAAAATACAAATTTAATTATATAACTTGTATTTTTCTCTTATTTTTTCCAACATTTACTTTACATCACCAAAAATTAATTATCATTTTTTATAAATTTGCATATATGCATTCTTTTCTATATATGTTTGTTTTCGGTTATTTTCCCAAATACCATAAGTAAAACCTACTATCATAAATACATATTGTATGCCATTATCTTTTATAAAACCATAAATTATAAAACCAACAATAATAAACATTGCGATAGTTAATTCAAAAAAATGTTCTTTATCCCATTTATTCTCATAATATTTAATTTTCTCTTTTAAAGCAAATGAACTATTTTCTAGCGCATCAAATAAATTATTATCGGCTTGTTCTTTAAACTTTTCTTCTTTAATTTTCTCGCCAAGAAAAAATTCATTTAAAGTTATTCCTAAAATATTGCATAAATCTTTATATAAAGATACATCTGGTAAGCCTTTACCACATTCCCACTTTGATACTGCCTTAGAAGTTAATCCTAATTTTTTAGCAAGTTGTTCTTGAGTTAAATTTTTCTTTTTTCTGCAGGTTGCAATAAATTTACCAATACGCTCTTGATCCATATTTTTTCCTTCTTTCAAAAATAAATATACAATATTAACAAAAATTATAACACCTACAGTTAGTAGAGTTAATAAAATTATGATAATATGAAAGCAATCGTATTACAGATAACAGCAATAAAGAATAATATGCCAGTAATTAAATCTGTTTTATCTTTTCTGATTTTATAACGGCTTAAAAAAGTAACACAATTATAAGCACATAATAAACTAACAACAGATGCCATAGATTCATCTTTAAAAAATGAAATAAGCATTAAAATAATAGAAAATAAAGCCATACCAATAATACCATATTTCATAGATTTTAAATTTGCTAATTCCGTTAATTTGATAATATTTTCTTCACTCTTTTTTTCGATATCTTTATTATCGATAATTTCTCCAGCAAGTATATCATTTACACTTACTCCTAATATTTCACTAAGTGGTTTAAGTAAAGACATATCCATTAAACATAGTCCTCTTTCCCACTTACTTACAGCATTTTTAGTAATGCCTAATTGATCTGCTAATTCTTCTTGCGTTAATTCTTTTAATTTTCTTTGTTTAGCAATAAATTTGCCAATAACTTCTTGATTCATAACTCTCTCCTTTCAAGAAGAATATAACATTTATAACCTAGTTATTAAACATACTAAAGGTTTACTTTATTAATTAATCTTAATATTCCTTTGTTATCCAAAGTGTCAGTAAAAAAATTTCCCATCTTTTTTTGGTCTCATTTTCAGTTGTACACATTTTGTAGACAACTCACTCTGTTCTTCTTCATTCGTTTTTTTTAATGTATTCCTATACTTACTTTTGATTTTTCTCTAGAATAGTCTATTGAATTAATTAAATACTACATAACAGCAAAAATATTGTATATAATAATAATAATGACAATGTAATGACGCTTAATTGACACAGTTTAAAAAATTTGATATAATTTTAATTGTGAAAGTGAGTGATATTAATGGAAAATATATCAAATTCTACTAATTTAAATATTAGAGTCGATAGCAATTTAAAAAAAGATGCTGAAGATTTATTTAAAAGATTAGGTCTTAATATGAGTAGTGCTATAAATGTATTTTTAACTCAAAGCGTTAGAGAACAAGCCATACCTTTTGAAATACATGAAGATAGACCTAACAAGAAACTTTTAAAAGCACTTAAAGAAGTTGAAAAAATGAAAAAAAATCCTAAAAAATATAAAGGCTATACTAATATAGATGAACTTTTCGATGATTTATTAAAATAGGAGATTTTATGTACGAGATAAAATATACAACTGTGTTTAAAAAAGAAATAAAATTAATGGCGAAACAAGGAAAAGATATCAAAAAATTAAAATATATCGTTAAAAAATTAGCCAATTTAGAAGAATTAGAACCAAAATATCGTAATCACACTTTACAAAATAATAAAAAGTTTAAAAATTGCAATGAATTACATATAGAACCTGATTGGTTATTAATTTATCAATATATTAACGATAATACTCTAGTTCTTTTATTAGTAGAAACTGGATCACATTCTGATTTATTTTAAGCAAACATGTGCTTTTTTTATTATAACTTTTAATAACACAAAAAATTTATTATAATGTTATTAGGCAAAACAAATAGGAAAATTTTAAATTAAATGAGGTGATTTGTATGTATATAACAATAACGGGTAAGGGGCCTCTCCCAAAAATACCAACAAGAAAATCCGAAAATCCTGACAGAGTGAGTCAAAAGGCTTTACGAAGTATGAATAAAAGTATGAAAATTTATCTAGAAAGAATAAATCAAGAACTAGACTATTCAGAATCTTTAGCTAAAGATATGCCAAAAGTAAGAAAGTTAACAAAATAATAGTTTATTCCTATTATTTTTTCTATTTCATTTATAGAAATTAAGAGGTAAATAAGAGGTAGCGCACTGTTAACCATAAAAAAACTTCCCAACTATAGGAAGTTAATTTTTAAATGGCGCCCGATGTAGGACTCGAACCTACGACCTAACGGTTAACAGCCGTGCGCTCTACCGACTGAGCTAA
>CANQDM010000009.1 GCA_947591505.1 uncultured Bacilli bacterium
ATTTTCGCAAGTGCGAAAATGGTTGGTGGTGCATCAATGACATAAAAAAATCCTTTATTTTAAAGGATTTTGAAATTCCGTGGTGCATTCCCATATCCTGTTGTAATTAAAAAAATAGCTATTTTTTTAAAAACGATTTATTTTTCTCAAATTTTAGTCTTCTTAAAATAAAATATAAATATTTAAATTTGTTAATATTTAATTTTTTTACAAAAACCACGTTTGAAAATTCTCAATAAAAAGGAATAATGCCAATTTAATGTCCAATATTCATATTGATGTTCTGCAAAAATAAGTTCTTTTTGTAAATATAGTTTATTCAATTTATTTATACTATTTTGTAATAAAATGTATTTATCTTGTAAATACTTGCTATTAAAAGTAGCATTATCTAATTGATATCTTATGGTATTTAAAATATCATATTTAATATTATTATCTTTGTAATCTACATATAAAATACATTTTTTTAATAATGTTTTATATGCTAAATAAGAATCTTTATGAATATCATTTAAATTAGTTAATATAACTAAAACTAATATTTGATAAATAGTAAAACATAGTATTATTCTTTCTATCAATTCAAAATTATCACATATATCTTTAATATAAGTTGACAAATATGCAAATGATATAGAAACACCAAAAACCTCTACAACATATAAAATAATTTGCCAAATAGTTTTTGTAATAACAAATAATTTTTTCATTATTTATTCCCTTTACTAGTTAATTCTACATATAATTTCATTAATTCTGCAACGCAGTCCGATTCTGTCATTTTTCTCCAATTAAATCCATAAGCTTCCATAACAGCCTTATCATTTTCTTGATGAGCTTTTCTTAATTCTGGTGGCATTGTTAATTCATCATATAAATCGGCTAGTGAACTATTTGGATATTTTGCCCTAGCATCTAAAATGGATTGAGCCGTTTTTTCAATTTTTTCTTTTTGTTCTTTAGTCGGATTAGGCCACACAAAACTATTATAAACTAAATTGGAATATCTATAATCGGATTTTAATCTTCCCGCAACTACTCTCATCCAAGCATTATGAATATTAGACGTTAATATACCAAAATCATAAATTTTAGCATTTGGAATTAATTGAACAGAATCATTTGCAATAATTTCCCCATCCATAAAACCTATCGGGATATATCTTCTTCTTTCTGAAGATACTCTTGGTATTAAGATAAAATCTTTTGCATTATATCTATTAGCTTCCCATAATAATGGTGTCTGAGCTAATAATCTAGTTTGTTCCTTTTTACTTTCTAATCTAAAATTAATTACATTTTGAATTCTTTCTCTTAAATCGTTATTATTTCTATACTCATTTGGTTCGACATTATATAACCATATACAATATCTAGGAATTCTATTGATGAATTCGCGTGACCCTATATATTCTTTTATAAATTTACTTAAATTTGGATTTCTTGTTACAAAATTATTTTTTTCTTCTTCTGAAAAACTATAATTACCATTATCACAAGGAGAACTACCTCTAATCATTTTAGTAACGTTACTTATAGGCTTATTGAAACTTTCTATAAAAACATTATCAGCATCAATTAAGTAAGCGTTAATATTTTTTACAATTTTCATTCTATTATTTTCAAATATTTTTTTCGAATTACTATTTTTATATGAGAATCCCACTATTATGCAATGTACATGAGCTTTTAAGCTAGCTTCACTATCCCAAATAAATGTCCTATGAGCAAAATTAATTGTAATACCTCTATTCATTAAATATTTCCATAAAATTGCAGGTTGTTCGCCTTGACAAATAGAATTTGTAGAAACAAATGCACAATCAATAGTTGTATTATGCATATAATCGCTTGCTATTTTATACCAGCATGTAACATAATCTAAATCTCCACATTTATCTAAACTATTAAATATTTTGAAAATTTCTTCCTTTTGAGTTTTAGACATATTAGATGCTCCAATAAATGGTGGATTACCCATAATATAATTACATTTAGTGTTTTGTATAACATTATTCCAATCTATTCTTAAAGCATTTGCTTCAACAATATTCTCATAAGTTTCTAGTGGTAAGAAATCTTCCAAATTACTAGCAAATGAAATAATTTTTCTTGTTTCATCATACATTTGTGCTTCTGCAATCCAAAGAGCCGTTTTAGCAACTTTAACCGCAAAATCGTTTATTTCTATACCATAAAATTGTTGAATAGACACTTTAATAATACCATCTATATCTAACATCATACTTCCATGAGCCATTGCATCCAATGCCTCATTTTCTAATCTTCTCAAAGATAAATAAGTTTCTGTTAAAAAATTACCAGAACCGCAAGCTGGGTCTAAAAAGTTAAGTGATGCAATATAATTTTGGAATTCGACTAACTTTTGATTTCTTATTTTTTCTTGCTTGTAACTTTCAGCTTCATTTAATTTTTCTCTTAATTCATTTAAAAATAATGGATCAATTACTTTATGAATATTTTCAATAGATGTATAATGCATACCTCCAGCTCTTCTTGTTTCTGGATTTAATGTTGATTCAAAGACTGCTCCAAAGATAGTTGGAGATATTTCAGACCAATCAAAATCATCTGATGCTTTAGCTAAAAGTGTTTCTTTTATTTCCTCAGTAAAAGTTGGAATTTCTATATTTTCATTTGAAAACAATCCACCGTTAACATAAGGAAATTGATTTAATTCTTCTTCTGAATATGGATCTCTTTTATCGAGAGGAGTATCTAAAATTTTAAACAACTTAATTAAATTTTCTCTCATTAATGTTAAATCATTGTATTTTGCCAAATAATCATGAAATACATTTTTTCTTCCAAATAATCCTGCATCTTCTGCATATAAACAAAATACTAGTCTAACACAAAGTTCATTTAAATCTTTTTGAGATTGTTCATTAGATAAATCTTTATATTGCTTTGAAAAAGCATCATAAAGTTTTCCAACTAATTCACCAGCTTTAAACGAAAGTTCTTCTTCTTTTTTTAAATGTTCATTTTTAGAATCAACTATAAATGATAGTCTATAATATTCTTTTCCTAAATCTTTTAATAGAATTTCTTCTGGCTCACCATTTGGATTGTTCATATCATAAACTAAAAATGATTTAAAATTACAGGTTATTACATATCTAGGATGCTTTGATACAGGCAATTCCATAATATATCTTTTGGCTTGTTGAAATGGATTTAGTAAAGAACCATCTGATTGTTTGATTGCTTTTCTTAAATCTTTGTCAATAGATTTCTGCTCTATTAAAATTTTTGTTGAAGGAATATATCCATCTATAAACCCTGTTGATTTATCAATATGTACAGTATCTTCAAACTCAATAAAATTAATTGGATTTTCTACTCCTAAAACATTACCTAATAAATCTATCCAATATTTTTGAGATTCTCCCTTTTCATATCCTTTATCCTTCCAAAATTCTGCAAATGCTTTTGCATTTTTCCTTCGTTCCAAATCAGTCATTGTTTTCACTTCCTTTATTTATTACAATCCATTTTCCATTTTTATCTGCACCAATTCTTTTTATATACTCATTTTCTACTAAATGCTTTATATGATTTCTTATTGTTCTAGCTGTTACTCCTAATAGTTTTGCCATTTCATCTTGAGTAATATTAGGACTATCTTCTACTAATTTAATAATTCCTATTTGTACATTTGTTAATTCCATATTTGAATAGGAAATTTTTCTAACTTCTTTTGAAGATTTGTTATACTTAAATTCATTTTGATTATATTTAATACTTACTCTTATAAAATGAGGAAAAAAGTTATAAATACTTTTATCATATTTTTTCAAGATTCTTCTTATTCCAGTACCTAAATGTTCAACAAGTTCTAAATCGTGAAATACTCTCATTAACTCTGGATTTTTTGGTGCTGAATAGCCTTCTAAAAATTCTTCTTCTGTAAATTCACTTTGTATTCCACCAAAGGAAGATATTTCTAACCTATCACTAAAAAATTCAAATTTAGGGGGATATTCTGTTGACCAATCATTATGAACAATAGCATTGATTATAACCTCCCTTACTGCATTATAATCATACATTGGTTGTTCTTTTCTTTCTGGATAAGTTATTTTAGCATATATTTTATTTTCAGTTCTAAATTTTTCTAAAACTCTGTAGGTTGCTTTAACTAGTGAACAATAACCAAATTCATAATTTTCCATTAACTCATCAACATCATCGCCTACATACTTTGCCACTTTAATTGAAGCGCTATTTTCATCAGCTAAAAGATAAGCCACATAATTATATTTTCCATCTTTTGTATAAAATCCTAATTGTTTTTCAAAATTATCTCCAATCTCAAAACCTTTTTCAACATAATATATTTTTAAATCTCTAAAAGTTAAATCTTGTCTTGGAGATATAATATTTTTTAGTGAATTTTTAGTTCTTTCTCTAAACATTTTATTTATTAAATGTTCATCCATTTTTTCGTTAGAACTTCCAACTCTTATAAAACAACTATCAGGAGTCATACCCATGCCTTTTATATGATAGGGGGTTTCATATCCTTTAGCAATTGTTATTTTCAAATATTTTTTATTATTTTTTTCTAAAGTTTCTATATCAAACAAGCCTAAAACTGATGGTTCAATATTTGAAATTATTAAATCTTTAACTTTTCTTTGTAGAAAATCAATATTATTTTTTAAGCCGACAATATTACCATTATCATCTATACCAATATAGATGTTACCACCATCTTTATTTAAAAAAGCTATAACTGATTCTTCTAAATCATCAACCAATTTGACTTTAAATTCAGTTCTTGAGTTTTCAATAGTTTCTATCATTTCACACCTCCAATTATTTGCTAAATTCATTATACTATATTTCCTAGTAAATTTCCTAGTAAATTTCCTAGTAAATTTCCTAATAAACTTTATTTATTTGTTAAAAAATGGTAAAATATATTTAATTTTTTTAGGTGGTGAAGTAATGAAAATAAAAGAAATAGAAATTCATAAAAATTTTACTAAATTTAAAGATAATCAAAAAATTGTATTTAATAATTTAAAATCTAATGTTGCATTCATATATGGAGTCAATGGTTCTGGGAAAAGTTCAATTTCTAGACTATTATATTATTCTAGCTTAAAACTTAAAAATAATGAAGAATTTAAAAATAAAATTGAACAATTAAACACAATTGGGGCAAGTGAAACAGCAAAAATTACAATTTACTTTGATAATAATTTACAGTGCATAATTGATAATAATGATATATTAAATCCTGTAATATTTCCTGTATTTAATAAAGATTATATTGATAGTAAAATAACATATCAACAAAACTTTAGAAAAAATAAATTTGATCCTAAAAATTCAACTTATAGTATCACATCCGAAGCAAAAAATAATTATATTGATAAAGTTAAAGAATATGATTTTCTAATTGAACAAGGAAAAACTTTAAAACAAATTATTGAAGAACAAATTAGTTTAGAAATTTCACACATAATTTCAGATTGTGGAACAACTAAGGGAAATAGTGTTTTTAAAGAATACAGCTATGATAATTTTAAAAATATAGATACCGCTAAAATTACTGGTGATTTAGATAAGATTCGTTTGGAACATATTCAATTTATTCAAAACTTAAAGGATTTAAGTGAAAATGATAAAATAAGTTTTAATATTGAACTTTTAAAGAATCAAGCATTTTTTTTAGAATATATAAATAAAATTAATGAAATTATTAAATTTAGCGAGGATAAAACAAAAATTAGTTTTGCAAAAGAATACTTAGATAAATTCGAATTAAATGAAAAAAAATGGAAATTAGAGGGAGAAAAATATATAACAAATTCTTCTTGCCCATTTTGTGGTTCAGATATATCAAATAATAATTTAATAGAGCTTTATAAAACTTATATTAATAGTAAGATAAAACAAACCGAAGATTTTATTCATAATACCCTAATTGAACTTAATGATAATTTAAGTTTGTTAGGTAATTTAGATACTGTTAAACAAAAAGTTGAGCGATTAGATAAATTGTTTAATGAAAAAAATAGTGAGAAATTAAACAAATTTGTATCATTATATCATGATTTTATAAAAAATCTTATATCAATTTTAAATTCTAAATTGGAAGAAAATAATTTATATATAGATTGTACTGGAAAAATTGATATAATTGATAATGCTATAGTTCAAAATGTTATTAACAATTATGTAGATTTAATAAAATCTTTTGAGGTTATAAATAAAAAAATAGATAATTCAAATAAAGAAAAAAAATTGAGAAACGAAACATATTTAAAAACAACAGCAAAATATATAGTTTACAGAAAAATAGAAGAGAAAATTAAAGAAATACATAATCTTTATATAAAAATAGAAAATACTAATAAAGAATTAAAAATATTTAAAACCTTATATGAAGAGGATATTAAAAACAAAAATGAATTGCTTAAGCTAATGAATGAATTTTTAGATAGTTTTAAAATTACTAATTATAGAATAAATGAAGAATTCGATTTATGTATAAATAAGATTCCGGTTGTGTACAAAGCAAATCAATATTTAAGTGATGGTGAAAAAAGTATAATAGCTTTTGCGTTATTTTTAGCAGAAATACAATTATTATACACTTCAAATGAAAAAGATATAATATTCATTGATGATCCCATTACCTCACTTGACTACCCTAATATTTATAATGTCTATAATTATATATGTGATTTAATAAAAAGTAATAATTCTAGTCAAATTATAATAACTTCACATAATATAAAATTTTTAAATATGTTTAAAAGGAATTTTAAAAATTCACAATACATTCTGCTTAAAGAGAATGAATTTGGAAAAACAATAAATTTAGATGATACTAGCAAACTTAGTTCAGACTATTTAGAAAAACTTAAAGAAATTTACAAAGTATATATCACAAATAATGTTGATAACAGTCAAAAATTATATATTCACAATTATTGTAGATATGTAATTGAAACAATATCTAGATTTGAATTTCCTGATCATAATGAAGAATCTGATTCATCTAAACATTATACTGATTTACTTATTAATAAAATTAAAGAAGATAAAATACAGTTTAATCAAATATCTAAAAATGAAATTAATTCTTTTTATAATCTTATTAATAGAGGATCACATGCTACAATAGATATTGTTCACGATGATGAGGAATATATTGATTCAGATTACACTAATTGTTGTAAATTAATAATTAAATATTTACAAGTTTCATATATTGGACAATATAATTATCTTTGTGAAAATTATAAAAAAGAGAAAACTATGAATAATAAACTAACAACAATTAATTTTAATGAAAATGTCAATGTACAAAAAGATTTAATTAAAACTTAATATTGATTTATATTAGCTAAAAATGCTATAATTAATTTAGCAAATACAAATGAATTTGTTATAAAAGTGTGCTTAACCCTTTTAGTAATCGCTCCATTTTGAATTTTCGTCGAACATTTAGTTCGCTTTTTTTATTTAATAATCAAAACTATCAAAAAAATTTAGTATTAAACATATAAAAAAGACAATGACTATAAATCTTAAGTCATTGTCTTTTAATTTTATAACGTTTTCTTCTTTTCAATAGATCTCATATAAAGAGTATAATCAGTTGGATCAAACATATCTCCTTTTCTATAATCAATTGCTTCTGTAAAACCATACTTAAAATAAATATGCTTTGCTACTTCATTATCATCCTCAACCCCAATAGTGAATTCAGTTATTCCCTTACTCTCTAAATCAGATAAAGTATAACTCATTAATCTTTGACCCAAACCATATCCTTGGTACGAAGGTTCAATTCTAAATGCTTGAACATACACTCTTTGATTGAGAATTGCTTCTGATGGTAAATCATGACTACTATAATTAATAGTTACTTCACCAACTACTTGATTATTTAATTCTACTATATACGTATCAACATCATTTTCATCATATTGTTTCATTCTCATTTCTTTATATTTAGTCCATAATTCTTCAGTATCATTAAAAGAATGTTTTAATTTATCAAATTCCTCTTTTTTTAATCTTCTAAAAGTAAAATCAGAATCTTTAATTTTTACTAATGGCTTTTCAGCCATAAAATATTTTGTTGTTACTTTGTAGCCTGCCTTACCATACATTTTATCTAATCCAGTATAAGTATAACCTAAATGTCCATATTTATATCCTAAATCTTTTAAATATTTTGTTCCTATTTGAACCATCGTCGTAGCAATTCCTCTTCTTTGATGATTACGTTTTGTCGTTGTACAACCAACGCTTCCAGTATTAGGAGCTTCAGCTTCTTTACTTATAATTAAAGTACCACAGATTTCTCCATTATCTTCGGCTACTAAAACAATTTGCTTATTATCTATATTATATAAATCACTATTCATATAATACTTTGTAAAACTTTCTTCGGCATCATCCGTACATTTTTTTATTTCTGCCAAATCTTTAATAGTCGCCAATCTATAAGTTATACCATTAATTGTATCACCAAGATTATAATTACAGATCGTATCCTTTAATTCCATATCCATATCAAAACATTCATCATCATTCCATGAATGAGTATAGAATCTTCTTTTAAAGAAACTTATATTGGCATCATTAATTGGAACACCAGGCATTAAATAATCAAAGCCAACACCGACATTTACTTTATCATAATTATTTTCTGTTATATATTTTTCTGATAGATTAAGTAGTTTTGTCCCAATTCCTTTTTTTCTATATTCTTTATCTACACACAACATAATAATTGTATTTTTATTAATTATCGAAACTCCAATTAAATTACCATCAATTCTTTTTTCAATAATATAATTATCTGGATTACTCAATATTCTTTTTACAGTTTCTTCATCTCTAATATTATTAGGAAAATTTCTATGATATATTTCTAATAATTCTTTCATTATTAATCTCTTCCTTTACTCACAAGAATAATTAAATTTATGTATTTCAAATTGTTTATCTTTTATTTAAAGTCATCCATTGTTCTTTAGTAATAATATACGAATAATCTTCTACTGGCTCATCTAAAAATATATATTGAACCATTTTAGTTTTATCTTGTCTTACAAACCCTAGTTTTTCCATTATCTTCCATGATGCTGGATTTACAATAGCTGCTCCTGTTCTAATTTCTTTTATACCTACTTGCCTAAACATATAATCAATCATTGCCATTGCTACTTCTGTAGCATATCCTTTTTTTTTAAAGCTGGATCTATTAACCACCCAACTCCTCTTATACTAGGATCTGTAATACTAGAATCATTATCGTGTCCTTCTTGACATGAAACTCTACCTATACATTCTCCTGTATCCTTTAAAAAAATACTCCATCTAAAAACATCAGAATCATTAGCATGTTCCATATCCATTTTGTAATACTCTTCTTGTTTATTCCAATCTAGTAATTTTTCTCTAAACTTTGAAGGTACAGTTAAAAAATATTTATTTACTTCAGGCATCATTAAGATTTCCCATAATCTTTTTTGTTCTTGCACAGTCTGGGCTTTTAGTATTAATCTATCTGTTTCTATTTCTTTACTACCTAAATAATTCATTTATACCTACCTCCTAATTTTCTATTATTTCCATTTCTGTAATATTATGATGATCATCACAAGTAAATAAAATATTTACCTTTTCTTTCTTAAAATATTTAATTAAGTCATCATCTAATAAATGGGTAATTGCTAATCTCTTTTCATTATTTATTAATTCTTTTATCGGTAACCAATAAGTATAATTATCTTCTAAATCTAATGGCCTACCATTTACTTCATTAGCTATATACGTACTAATAACATATTTCTTATTCTTATCTAGATACATAATCTCAACTTTACCAATACATCTTAAATCATTAATATCCATTCCTGTTTCTTCTTTAAATTCTCTTATACAAGCTTGCACTTCTGTTTCCCCATCTTCAATTTTTCCTCCCGGTATATCAAAATAATCTTTATTAATATTTTTATATTTAATACAAGCTATCATATTATCTTTAAAAACAAAAACTCTTACTGCATATCTAATATCCATACTTATCACCAATATAATATTATTATACTATAAACTAAAACAAATTCACGAGAAACACTTAGTCACTTCAAAAAATACCAATTATTAATTGGTATTTTCCTCTATTAATTAAAATTTTGGTGCTGATAATGGCTTAATATTATTAGCTAGATTATCAATTCCCATTTGGTAAAGATACGCGATTTCTTCTTTGGTATATGATAACCAGTATCTTTCTACCCATCTTTCCGCATCTAAAATATCATATCTATCATAATCTGCAGGACAATCATATTTTTTAACTTCTACATATTCACCATGTGTTTTTAAAAAGTTCTCCGTCGATACTAACATATTAGGTGAATTATATATTCTTTGTCCTTTACTTAACCAAGTATTATCAATAAAATAAGGTTGATTATCAATATATACTATATTAAAAGCATGTCCAATGTACTTACTATCCATTATTTCGCCAGTTTTACCATATTTTATTTTACCTGAAATACCTACATCTTCTTCATAAGCATATGTATTACTACTAATATACTCACATCTAACTCCCAGTCTGTTTAATAAATACTCTGTTAATCTTGCATAATCTCTACATACCCCTATACCATGTGAAGCAAATTCAGCCATCGATCTAATTGGTGTTCCTCCTTCACCAGCTAACTTATTTTCATAATGAGCATCATCATAATGAAAGTTTTCTACTATAAATTTACTAACATAAACTACTTTTTCTAATTCTGTCGCTGTCGCTGGAACTTTTCCTAAAACAAAATTTACATACTTTTGAAAATTTCCATATTCCCCATAACTATTATATTGAATACCTTGAGCATTTATAAAAATAGCACTTTCAAGATGACTAAAAGAACCAAAATTACTAGCACTATGAGTAATTTGCTTATCTATTTTATCAACATTTAAATTAAACTTAATTTTATCGTAAGGCCATTCATCATCTTGTTCAAAACTTTCTATAATATTACCTAAAACTTTAAAAACTCTTATATTAGTAATTTCTATATTAATAGTAACATTTTCAAGAACATCTCTTTGAAATAATTGTTTTAATTTATATAACTCTTTAGCTACTACTTTTGGATCATTAACATTTTCTATATTAATCACTAAATTATCTTCTCTTTTTAAATCATCAAGCATATATAATTCAGCAGATCTTTCATTACTCCAGCCGAACTTTACCAGTTTATTAACATCAAGAAGCTTAGTTAAATATAACAATGCATCTGTAGTATACTCTCGTATATTATCTTTAAAATATATTTTTCTATTTTTAAAATCATTTATAATTCGTGTTATGAGATTTAAATCTGTTTTAGTTAAATCTTTAATTTCAACTAATATAGGAATTTCATTAGGAAGATGATTTAATAAATTAATAAAATCTTCATTTATATTTTCAGACATTGTATAAAAGAAAAAATGTTTATACTTTTTTTTAAGAAAATCAATATTTCTCTTAACAAAGCTATTTATTTCTTCTTCATTGCATTCATATACATATTTACCATTTATACTACCAGTAAATCTATGCATTACTATCGTTTGATATAAACCTATTTCTCCATTATCTAGAATTCGTTTAATATCATTTTTATTAATCCTAACTGGAAGTATGTTATTTAAATCATCGACAAACATAACCGAACTCCTTACATAACTATCTTAATATACTTGTATTATAACATTAACATATCATATTTTAATTAAATTATTAGTAACATTACATTCGTTAAACAATTTTAAAAATATTAACTAACCCCAAATATCAAAAAACATCTCCAATCAAGATGTTTTTTATTTTTTATTTCGTACTCTTTCATATTCACTAGCATAACGTAAACTAGGTAGTGGTTGAAGACGATTATTAACTACTTCTAATAAGCCTTTATTACCAATACAAGCAATTGCTTTATCTCTTATTCCATTATTATAACCACACATTGCATATCTTATGCCAATACAATCATACAAAGTATTTAATAATTTAATATGCAAATTAATATCTTTTGGATTTTTCTTAATATTACTTAACTGAATAGTAAGTATTTCTATCGCTGATAAATTACTACCATAACTTGCTCGAAATAAAGGAGTATACATAAAATTAAAACTTTTATAAAATATTTCCGGTTCAATATATAATCCCGTAAATAAAGTTTCTTGATCTACAAGTCTTTCTATAATAAATGCATAATTAGTAATAAAAGTATTAGAACTTTCTGGATTATATAAAACCATTAAAACATTATTATCTAATGATACTACTGTTCTATAACTATCTTTTGCCATAGCAATAGAATCACTTTCATTTAATATTTCATCTAAATTAGTAATATCCAAATCAGCATATTGGCTTAAGTATTTTTTTATCATTCCTGAAGAATATCTTAGTCCACAATGTTTATACGAATCATTTGGTTGATTTCTTAAAACTCCAAAATCATTAATTTCTCTACCAAAAGTTTCTTTCATTTCTTCTTTCATTTGATAGTATCTATCAGCATCAAAAAAATCACCACTAAAATATTGTGTCTTAATACCATGTAATATTTCATGAGCTACTAACTTTCTTCGACGTTCAACTTCTTCTAATCTATTTCTTACTCTATCTTTATCAATTAATACTTCACCAAAATCATGCATATAATGCGATTCAGGTCTAAAAGTCTTTGACTCATCAGAATAAATAAACGTTGTAACACTTCTGAATAATCTATTTAACAAAAAATCTTCTAAAGAGTAATATCCATTTTTAGGGGCAATAATATAAGAATCATACGTATCATATTTAACAGGGACAAAATATATTGCTTCAATATATTTATTATATAAGTTTTCTAATACATCAGTTATAAATGGTACTAAAGGCATATTTATATCTTTTTCTAATTCTTCTAAATCTTCTTTTCTAATATACTTTAACCAAATTTCTAAATATTTAGCAACACGTTCCCTATTCATCATTATCACCATCTATAATGTATTATCCTACTATATAATATTATTATCAAAAGTTATACTTGTCAATTATCCATTTAATATCTTCAATCGCCTTATCAATATTAAAACGTCCATTACCTATTGGGTAATAAACAGCATAACAATCATATTTATTATTGTATATATCTTTAACAAATAATTGTTTACGTGTCTTAGAAACTGATATCTTATTATTTAATACTATCGAACTTACTTGATTACCAAATAATATAATTACTTTAGGTTTTATTATATCTATTTCTTTTTCTAATAAAGAAAGATATTTTTTATATACATCATTAGGTAATTCTCGAGCATCTACTTGTGTACATTTACCTAAGTTAGTTATAAATACTTTATGTTTCGTAATATCTTCATATACTTGATCAGCAAAAGTTGGCGTCCATTCATTACCTTTAATTTCTTTAATCTTATTATACGTATCACTATTTATTAAACCTAATGGATAAAATAAATCCCAAATATTCTTAGTTCCTATCCATGGTGACTTACGACCATGCCATTCTTTGCTAGAAGCTATATTACGCCCTGTTGGATTCATAAAAACAAAACATATATTAGGTTTATCACTACATCCGCCATTATAAATTGAATCTAATTCTTTCGCCCCATACTTCTTTTGTAATCTATCATATTCTTTATTAAGATCTTCTAACTTCATATATCTCCACCAAACTTATTTTAACATACCCACTAAAATATTAGACTTTTTTTCTTATTTATGTTATCCTATTGCAGGTTTGTGTAAAAAAAAGGAGCTTAAACTATGAATGAACAAATTGCCGAAATTTTAAGACAAGTTAAATTTGAATGGCCTAAAGACTATATCATTCGTTTTTTATATGTCAAATTAGCTCCTATCTTTCAAAGAGATTTAGATTATTTCTTAGCTAGTGATGAAGAAAAATTAAAACAATTTAATCAAGGTTTTATTAATAAAGCTCCATATATTGTCTGTGCCACTATTTCTGATCTTTATGTTGAAATATTTAAAAAATATGGTATAAAAGCTGAAAGAGTTATAGCTAATAGTGCTCAAATACCTTTATTTGCTTTAGTTGTTGAAGGTGATAAAGGTTTATACTTTTTAGATCCTTTAAACGATTTATTCCGTAATCAATATGGCTTACGTCCTAATTATTTTGGTAAAATACCACGATATAAAACCGTCAATACTTCTCACCCTAACCTAGTTAATCTAGATCATGCTTACATTGATACTATAGATAACGCCCTAGGCTTACAAACACTATACGACGCTTTACACGGTTTTATGAATCACTTACATACCAAACTTGCCACACGAAACTCAGCTTATGAATATTTTAATTTAGAAAGAGATAGCGCCTTTAATTTAACTCTAAGAAAACTAGAATTTTATAATGAACGCTTAATTAATATTGGGCAAGTTAAAGGACCATTTGAAAGAGCTTTATTATACGCTTACTTAAATGGTAAATTACTAGATCGTCGTGAAAGACAAAGTATTACCGTTAAAATAAATGAAGATCGTGATAATCCATTCTTAAGAATTAATTTAGTTCGCGGCAATAATAATGCTACATACGAAGAAGTTCTTAACGATGATCAATATATTTTAAAAAGGACTCAATAATTATGAACTATATAACTTTTCCTAAAGAAGAATATCCTAGTTATTTAAACAGACTTAATAATAATCAAACTATCTATACTAATAGAGTCTCTAAAGAAGCTAACTACTACAAGCTTAACAATATTTATAATTCACCTTTTGGTTTATTAAAAGTTATATCATTAAACCACTATCATAATCTTAACGAGCATCCTTTTATTAACGAACTAACTCCTAAACAAATTAACGAAATAAATAAGTATATTAAAGAAAACGGTTTTACTCTAATTGAACTAAAAAAATATAATACCAATTAAACTTGGTTTTTTTTTATGTCACCAATTATTAAACAAATACATACAATATACTGAGAATAGTTATTATAAAGAAACTATTTTATTCATTTTAATCTTTCAAATAGTGTTAATGCTTTTTTGAAAGGAGTATAAAATGAAAAAGAAAAAATATTTAATAATTCTTATCCTATTATTAACTATCTCTATTATGACAATCGGTTATGCTTCCTTTGTTACTAATATTAATATCACTGGTACAGCTACTATCAAAGGTAAATGGGACATCAGAATAACTAATATTGAAACTATCACTGCAACTGAAGGAACTAATCCCGGCACTCCAACTTTTACTAATACTAAAATTAACTTTAATGCTGAATTAGTTAATCCCGGTGATGAAATAAAATACAAAATTACCATCTCTAACTTAGGAACCGTTAATGCTAAACTAGATGATGTTTTATTTATGAGTAAAGAAACTATTGAAGATTGTCCCATTATTTTTGAAACTAGTGAAATAGCTAAAACTCTAAATACAGGTGAAGAAACATCATTTACTATTACTATTAAGTATCAAAATGATGCTGATACCCTACCCATTATTAATACTAATACCATAACAGGAATTATTAACTATGTTCAAAATTAAAAATTTATTTAAACCTTATATTGGAAATAAATCTAATATATTTTTTATAATTAAAAACATCCAAAACAAACCTTTATTCTTTATATTATTATCATATGCCATAACATCTATTTTTTTACCTTATAAATTCATTATAAGTTTATTTATCCTTTTATATATTTTCATCTATTTAAAAAATATCCATCTTAAAAAAACTACTTATAAAGATATATTAGTAACTATTATTATTTCTCTTAGTTATATTACTATTAATTATTTATTAGGTTTTAAACTAGGTTTTTTAAAAAATCCTCTAACATATAACTTCTTTAATATTATTACTTATATTATTCCTATAATTAGTATTGAACTAACTAGATTCATCTTAATTAACCATAATCAAAATAAAATCTATTATTTTTTAATCACTATTTTAATTATTATCAGTGAAATTAATTTTAATTATTTATTTGGCGCTTTAAATAATAAAAAACTATTAATGATGTATTTAATTTCTGATCTTATACCCATTATCTGTAATAATATTCTCTTTACTTATCTCTCATTAAAAAAATCTTATTTAATTCCTATACTATTTATTTTAATTAATAATATAACTATATTCTTACCTATCATTCCCAATATCAGTTGGCTCACAAAATGTATGTTAACAATTCTTGAATTATTTATTATTTATCTTTATTTTAAAAATTCAATTACAAAAGAACAAAATAACTCTTTTGTAATAATAAGTTATGCATTAACATTTATTTTGGCTACTCTTTTAGTTTGTTTTATCCTTGGTTTATTTAAATATAAACCCATAACTATTCTCTCTAATAGTATGTCACCTAATTTAGTACGTGGTGATATGATTATCTACAAAACTTTACCACAAGATGAACTAAACAATCTTCCTTTAAATTCTATTATTGTTTTTTCCGACCAAAATAAAATTATTGTTCATCGTCTTATCGCTAAACGCCAAGAAAATAATATTACTTATTATAGAACTAAAGGTGATAATAACTCCGTTGCTGACTCTCATGAAGTAACTATCGATAATATTAAAGGTCTTTATACTTTTCATATTAAGTATTTAGGTTATCCATCTATTTGGTTATATGAATATTTTAACGAATAAAAAACTACTTACTTTTTAGCAAGTAGTTTTCTTTATTTCTTCAACAAATCTAAAGTTAAAGCATTTACTTTTTGTACTTGTTCTTTTGCATAATCATATTCAGCTGGAACATCTATTAAACATAGATTATTATTTAAAATACTTTCTGCATGATATGATACATAACCTTGACTATCTTCAGCAATTATTGTTTTATCGCTTTGATGAATCCAACTCTTATCTCCATTTAATGTTATGGTACGATTATCTTTTGTTACCACAAATCTATTTAATTGACCATTACTAACATTTATTGCATTAGTTATTTCTTCACATTCTACATTTTGCTCTTTAGTTACTTTCTTTTCTTCTATTTCAATTGCTGGGAAAATATCATAACTACATATCATACAACTTTGCACTAACTTAAACATTTCATCTGCTTGATATGGTAATCTAATACTCATTAAAGAATCACGTAACTTATCAAAATCAAAATATTCTTTATCATCATCTTCTAAATCTTTTGGATAATCAACATGAATAGATAATTTATAATCTTTATCTTCTAATTCACAAGCTAAGAAATATTCACAGTTATAAAACCAATATTTAACTTTTGTTTCTGGATTCACTCTTGTATAATTCGCCATTTTTAAATAGCTAGGATATTCATTCCAAGCATAAATATAATCATACTTAGTAACATTTTCTCCTTCTTGAACTGTAAATGAAGGACCATCATCTAAAAAACTACCATAACGATAATCAATATCTAAATCTTTATTAGTATTTTGTAAATGACATTTAAAAGCTCCCTTTTCTTCATCAAAATCACTAATAACCACTACTTCACTCTTTTCTACTCCAGCTTGTACAAGTAATCTAGCAAATTCTCTACTAGTTTCTTGTAATTCACTATCCATAACCTTTTCTCTTTGATCTAATTCATTAGATGTTAAATGTTCATGAATTTCTACCCCTAGAGCTCTTTTGACTTTTACTGATTTTAACATCCCCATCCATTGTCCTAATGCAATTAGTGAACTACGTCCATCAAAAACAATTTTTGGTAAATCTTCCCCATTATCAAACGTTCTATTAACAACTGGTAATGGTTCATTATTTTCTTTCTTAAAAGCCTTTTTTAATTTATCACTTAATCCCATATTTTACTAATCCTCCCATAAATTAGTGATTAATATATTAGCACAAAAATATAAAAAGTAAATATACATTATTCATTAATTGGATGTTGCTTTTTTAAATACAATTCTGGTGTATTATTATCACCCATTCTTAAGCCTTTCTCCCATACACTACGTGTTATTGTCTTAGCATATTCCGGATTAAAAGCTAAACTTATACTATTAGCATCCCCTTTAATAATTCCTCTAACAACATAGTTATCGGTATTATCAAAATCATACTTTTCAACTACAACTAAGTATTTAACAACATTACTATCTCCTTGTTTCAAAGCTGGTAATATTTGATGTCTTAAACGGCGATGTGCAAATTGGTAAGCCTTCCCTGCTTCAACAAATTCCCCATAATCAGCACATTGTAACATTCTAAGGGGATTAATATTATCCCAATTAATTCTTGTTATTACTTGGTTATTCTTCGTAATTGGTTTATTTTTAAAAATATGATTAGGATGACAAAGCATTACCGAATGATCACTTTCTAATACTTCTAATAAGTCTCTAATTAAAGCTTTTGACTCTTCATCATAACCTTTACCATATTCATAATGTAATTCCCTAAATTGTGGTAATGAAGCATTCTCTCCTAAAATATTACGATCATACAAACTACCAAATAACTCAAAATTATATAATGTTAACAGTTCTTGAGGCTTATCATTTAAATTTTGCGCTCTTAAAAAGTCATCTAATAAATTAACATCATAACAAGCACTTTCTAACTCTAAAACAAAATCAACTAATAAATCTTCATTATCTTCTTTAAATAATTCTACTAACCCTTTTTTCGTTAAAAAATACTCTTGAAAATCTTCAGGAATATAATCATCATTCCATCTAACATCAACATACCCATTACCTAATAATTCTTCCAATACTGGTATTTCTACTCTACTAAAATATTTATCTTTATCTTGAACTGGAATAGCTGAATACTCTCTTATTTTACGCATTACATAATTTCTTAAATTTAAATTATTTAAATATGTTCTAATCTTACTACCTTGATAATTATCTAATTTTTCTCTTAAAGTAGTATAACCACCTATCATACTATCTAAACTTAGTTCATCTCTTACTACTACTTCATTATCTTTAATTTCAACGTATCTTCCTATATCTTGTATTGGTCCATCACTAAGTGTAATCCCATTTATTCCGAGTCCCCCACTTAATAATGTTAAACCAACTGTATCAATTTTCTCAAATTTAACTAAAGCTCCTGCTATTAATTGTTCAAAACGTGCATCTTTTTTTTCTCTCATACCAAAATCTCCCTAAGTATCATCTATCTTATCATAATTTATTAGCAAAAAAAAGAAAGATTTTATTCTTCCTTCTTAAATTTTAATTTAATAGCATCTTCTGTTACTTTTCTAATCTCTTCTTCAGGTACACCATTTTCTAATAATAATTCAATATGCTTTGCCAGTTCTGCTAAACCAACTTTAATTGAATCACTATGTATTAATTTCTTTTCATCTTGCATATCTTTAAAATCAATTATCACTTTTTCTTCTGCTACACTACCTACTCTTGTATAAAAATAAGTTTTAACTTCACCAATCGTCTGACCAATTATCCATACTATATCATTATATCTTAAATAGTACACATAACTTCCATCAACTTCATCAGGTACTAAATAAGCTTTATCTGCATATAACCTAATTGCTCCATATAAATATTGTAAATTATTTATATGTTTTACATCATCATCACTATAATCGTCTGTATTTGTATCTGCTAATGATGTTACTTCTTCAGAGAAATGACAAAGCCAATCTATATATTCATTATTACTTAATATCTTATGAATTTCTACTGTACTATTTCTTACTTTTTGACAATAGTCTACAAACCACTGTTCATGATTCTGATAGTTCTCTCTGGGAACCGACTCTATCACATAATTCACCTCGGCTATTAATTTTAGCACAAATAAATGGAAATGCAACTTTAAGTTTAATTTGCTTTTAAATTATTTTTCGTTATAATATGGCATGTGATATCAATGAAAGAAAGAAATATAAAAACAATTAAAAAAGGTGAAAATATTGGTAATGGTTCAGAAGCTAGATTATATCAAGTCCCTGAAGGAATATATAAAGAATTTACACCCAACGTTAATTCTGCTAAAAGAACTGGTAAAAAAGACAAACTTTATTTTTTAGAACAATTTACCTCTTTAAAAAAGTATTATCCGCATATCTATTATTTAGTTATCTCTATATTAAAACGTCAATATAATATTCATGGCTACGTTATGGAAGATGTTATTGGCTATTACCTTAATGAAATAACTTTATCTTACGAAGAAAAAATAACTATTTTAAAATTAATAAGATTGATCTTAGCTGAATTTAATCAAGTAGGTATCTATTATCATGATTTAAGAATTCCTAATCTTAAAGTAACTGCTGACAATAATATTATTTTCCTAGATATTGATAGTATTACCACCCCAGAACACCCTAACTTAGATGTTATTCCTTCCCAATTAGAACTATATTTAGTAAATGGTGGCCAACATGGTCCTAATGCCCAAATAGCGATGTTTAATAAATTTACTAATACTTTTTTACAAGAAGATTATTATCAAAAAAGAATTATTCTTGATAAAGATGGCATGGTTCTTATGAAAAATTTAATAAATGCCACCCCTGATTCTGCTTTTGATCACGAATATTTATATGAACATATAAAAAAGATTTAATAGTTAGAAGTGATATTATGCAAACAAAAAGTATTTTAAGTCCTCATAAAGGAGCAATTAAAGGAACTGGTTCTGAAGCTAAAGTATATATTCTACCAGACGGCTACTATAAAAAGTTTAAATGCTTTGTATCTAAAGATGAACGTATAGGTAAAAGAAGAAAACTATTATACTTAGAACAATTTGAACATTTAAAAAAGTATTATCCGCATATCTATTACTTAGTAAGTTCTTATTTTTCTCAAAAAAGTATTAAAGGTTATGTCATGGAACCAGTCTTTGGTCATCATATTAATAGTGATAAATTTTCTTTTGAAGAAAGAATATTTTTACTTAGTTTATTAAGAAAAATTATTGAAAGTTTTAATGAAGTAGGAATATATTATCATGATATAAGAATTCCTAATTTAGTCGTTAAAGACAAAAACGATATTGTTTTATTAGATATTGATAGTATTGTAACTAAAGATGATACGAAAATGGATGTTATACCCTTTGCTCTAAGAGCGTATATGAGTGTTGGTGGTACTATAGGTACTGGAGCGCAAACAATTATGTTTAATAATTTAACTGGTAAAGTTCTAAAAAATGAAATTCTAGATGATGATCATTTTATTATCGATAAAGATGGTAAAAGAATAGAAAACGATATTGCTTTAGATAAAGTTGATTGTACTGCGGACCATGAATATTTTTATGAACACATAAAAAGACTAAAATAATTTTAGTCTTTTTAAATATCTTTATATTCGTTATGATAAAAGTTCCAAAAAGTTAATACTGTTTCTGTCGCATCACTATTTACTAAATCTTCGTATTTATAAAATTCATATCCTAGTGATTTACCTTCTTCATTATTAACTAAATTCCCACCTCGATAAGTACATCTATATAACAAAAATAACCAATTAACATCTTTATTAGTACGACGATCAAACTTAGTAATCAAAAAAGCTCCCGCAAAATAATTAATATCTATTTGCACTTCATTACCTACTTCTTCTCGTATTTCTCTTATTAAAGCTTTTCTAAAATTCTTGTCATCTTCTTCGTAAGCGCCACCAATATCTTCTAACTTATATTGTTCATCACGTGATTTAGGTCCTCTTCTTTGTAAAAGAATTTTATTCTCTTCATTAACAATTAACGCAATCACTGCGGGACGATACTCAGGGATATCTATTTTATGTTCTTCTAAATATTTTTCTAACTCTTTAGGAGTCTTAACTTCATCAGTAAATAAACAATGCATAATATCACCAATTCTTATTATACAAAAATAGATTAGCTTTAAAAAGCCTAATCTATTTTAATTTACCTTTATACATATCTTGGAAAATACCTTTTTCTTTAATTAAATTATTATATCTTCCTACTTGAACTATTTCTCCTTTATCAAAGACTAAGATACGATCACAATTTTCTAAAGTACTTAATCTATGCGCAATTGATAAAATAGTTGTTTTATTTTCTTTTTGCAATAACTCTATTTCATGTTGAATATTTCTTTCTGAAGTATTATCTAAAGCTGAAGTTGCTTCGTCTAAAATTAATATTTTAGGTTTACGTAAGAAAATTCTTGCAATCGCAATTCTTTGTCTTTGTCCTCCTGACAAGTTATTACCACCTTCAGCAATTAATGATTCATATTTATCTGGTAATGATTCAATATAATCATCAATATGCGCTTTCTCGGCTGCTTCTTTAATCTCTTCTAAAGTATACTCTCTATCACTACCATAACAAATATTTTCTTTAATCGTTCCAGCAATTAAGAATGGACTTTGTGGTACTAATGCCATAATCTTTGATATATCAGCTCTTGATAAACTATTAATATCTTTATTATCTATAACAATATTACCACTACCTTCTTCTAATCTTGTAATAACTTTAATTAAAGTTGACTTACCACATCCAGAAGGCCCAGCAATTCCAATAAATTCACCTGGTTTAATCTCTAAATCTAAATTATTAATAACTACTTTATTACTATTAGCATATTTAAAATTTAAATTCTTAATATCAATAATTGGTTCAATATTAACTTTCTTTTTATTTATAACATTCTTATAAGAAAAGTCTTTATCTAATTCTATTATTCTAAAATAATCATCAGCTAATACTTTAGATTCAGATAATTCATCTAATATTCTATGTAACTCTCTTAATGGAGTTGTAAGTTGCGTAAAACATAAATAAGAAGTTAATACTGTACCAACACTTATAATATGTTCACCAGCTAAGTAAGCAGAGATACCTATTACTAAGACTGTAAAGACTGCTTCATTAACAAACTTTAAACAATCATAAAAAGACATTGCTTTATGATGTTTCATTTCTTTACTACGTAAAAATTCTGATTTATCATCAAATCTTTTTACTTCTCTTTCAGCACTATCCGTAACTCTTATTACTTCAATACCATTAATTAATTCGACCATAACTCCATCCATGTTAGATTTTTCTTCCATTAATTCTACACGAATACCTTTTTGGGATCTAATTTGAATTAATACGATAAAGATACCTATAGGCATTACTAGTAACATAACTAACGCTAAATATACTGGTAATTTAGTAAAGATAACCACAATTGCCGCTAAACCATTAAATATCGCTGGAGCAAAATCCATAAACATTAATTTAAGTAAACGTACTGTTCCCTCTAAACTACGATTTAACCTACCATGTATATTACCTGTCATATTCTTTTTAAAATAATCAAGTGGTGCATGTAATAATGCTGAAATAGCTTTAGTACGGGCTTCTTTTTCACATCTTGTACATGTATCTTCAACAATTAAACGTCTTACTATTTTAATTATCTCATTAAAAACAGTAACAACTAATATAAAACCTAAAAAAGGAATAACCGCCATAAAAGATAATTCAGTTTGCGATAAAATATCATCCGTTAAATGACCAATTGCTAGTGGTAATAACTGACTTAATAAAGC
>CANQDM010000010.1 GCA_947591505.1 uncultured Bacilli bacterium
AAAGAAAGAATTGATAATATTGTTAATCCAGAAATAATGCTAGAAAATATTTTAAATTTAGTTAATGCACCTCGTGAACAAATGCAAAAGATTATTGCAACTTATATTGATACTATTGAAATAATGAAAGAACAAGGTAAAACTAAACTACTATTTATTGAATATAGAAAAAGTTTTCTTGCTGATTTAGTTAATTATCATAATAACTATAATGTTCCTTATAATTGGGAGATTTTTGAAGATGAAAGTGGTATAAAAATACCAATGAATCATGAAGGTAAAACAAGTGCTGAAGCAAAAGCATATTTTAATAAATTACAAGAAACTATTTCACAAGATAAATTAAAACTCAATTATTATGAAACCGAAGCCGATAAAGAACTTAAAGATATAAGTTTTATTCCTAATGGAGATAATGAAAAAATACTAAGACTAATTGTTTTATCAGATAACAAAAAGTACAATGATAAAACTCTTAGATTAGGTGTTATTACTTTAGATATGGAAAGTGTCGTTTATAGTCGTTTAAATAAAATTAAGGAGACTAAAAATGAGCTATGCCATATTTAGATGTCAAGGTATTAAAACATTAAGTGATTTAGCTAAAATTGGTAAGCATAATAAACGAGAAAAAAGACAGTATAAATCTAATCCTGATATTAGAATAGCCGATTCTATTAACAATATTGAACTTGTTAAATGTGATAAAAGTTATGTTAAAAGATTCTATGAAATAGTGAAAGATTATCAAAAAGAATATGAAGAAAAAATGAAAACAATTAGAAATGATCGTTATAAAAGTTTTTATGAAAAAGTTAATGATTCTAAAAGTGTTGTTGCTGATGAAATGATTTTTACAAGTGATAAAAAGTTTTTTGATAATTTAACAAGAGATGAAATAATGACTTGGGCAAATGAAAGTTTAAAATTTGTTTATGAAGATTTAGGTTATACTAAAGAACAAATAGTCCATGCTACTCTCCATTTAGATGAAAGAGCACTTCATATTCATTTAGTGGCTGTACCTTTAGTTAAAAAGTTTGATAAACGATCTAAAAAAGAAGTTTACTCTATTTCTAAAAAGCACTATATAAATAGCAATTTACATTTATTAAATATTATGAAAGATTAACAAAATGTGGTTTCGAATTACAAAGAGGAGAAAAGAATACAGGTATTAAACTTTTAACTATGGGACAATTAAAAGGTGTTACAAAAATATTTGATAAAAAATGAGATAATACCAAATGGGAAATGAATCAGGTTTATAGGCAGCTTTTAAAAGATATGCAAAATGCAGTTAAGAAATCTTTTAATAATAAATATGTTTTAGATTTTACTACCTATCAAAGGTTTTTAGACTATCTTAAAAAAGCTTATCAAGCAGTTAAAGATATGTCTCCAAGTGAAGGATTATATAAAGAGTTAGAACAAGAAATTGGTTATTATAAAAAATTACTTTTAATTAAAGATGAAAATGACAAACAATTTGATTTATTAAATCTTAAAATCGAAGATTTAACGAGAGAAAATTCTTCACTTTTAAATTTTATTATTAATTTATTACAAGCATTAAAAGATATATTTAGAAACATTCTACTATTTGGTAAAGATAAAGAAAAAGATTTAGTTATTTCTCAAGTTAAAGATTGTTATGATAAAAATTTATATAATGATAAAGATATTCACTACATTACTAAAGATACATCTAAAGAAAAAGAAATGGATTTGTATTTAGAAGAAAAGGACTACGATATTTGATCGTAGCCTTTTAAAATACTAAATTGTCAATTTAGAAAACACACTTGCATATTGATAACCAATATGCGTGTGTAGGAAAATATTCAAAAAATAATAAGTAAATTAAAGCATTAAACTATCTATGAATTGTTTGGGTTTCTGAATTTTCAGCATAAAAATTTACAGACTTAAATGTTTCATTAATTTTTGTAATAGCTTGAGCCATTTCTTCTTGAGTTGGAAAGACAGCATCAAAATCATTTAAAGGTATAACTCCTATTTTTGTTAATGCTACTTGTTTAATATTATTTTTTTCGTATTCTAGAATTTGTTCCTTTGAAATAGTAGTAACGTTTAACAATTCATTAACTTTAAAAGATTTACCTACAAATAAATCATAAGAAGTTCCAGCAAGTCTAAATTCACCATTAGCACCAACAATAGGGAAAGCTGCCCCAATATGAGCTCCATATGCATTTTTAGGAATATTATCAAATGAACCAGAAGATAAAAAACCTTCTTCAACTCTATATTCTATTGACATTCTAGGGTGCATAAATTGTAATTCTTCATCATTAAACATTAAAATTCCTCCTTTATTGATATTATTTTAACATATTTTTATCTTTTTTTCAGTAATTTTAGATAAAAAGCATTTAAAATATATTAAAATTGATGATATAATATAGTTAGTTAATGGTTTATTACTAACTATTATCTAGTCCAAGAGCTGTTGTACTTCTTCCTTTAGGGCTCTATTGAGGAATCTGTTCGAACTTTTTGGACATTAATTAATATATAGAAAAGCCAATCGAACGATTGGTATTTTGTATACTCACAGGTTTATTTTGATATACTTGTCAAAATTCCTAGGGGTTAATAATTTTGTCATAAACAAAATTAGAAACGATAACTCATAAGTGTTAACAATTAGAAGCATATTATTTAAAATAAATAATCAGGATAAACGCATGAAATTTTAAATCATGTGTTTTTCTTTAATAACAGAGCAATATCTTTAGTATTAAGAAATTTAAAGATTTTTTCAATTTCATTTTCAAAATCTAAAGATAATAAAAATCTAATTTTATTTAAACTTAAATTGTAATATGTCTGAACGAATTTTAATACAGCTAAACAAATTCTTTTTAATATTCCTAAATTTCTTGCACCATTCTTTTCTAAAGTTCTATTAGCATCTTCTTTAAATACTATGTCTAATGGTGCGTGTAAATTGTTTTCTATTCCCCAATGTTTCCTAACTGCATCGGCATATGAATGTATGTCGTCTTTAAAACTTATTATGAAATATCTTCTTTCCTCTTTGACTTCTCCTGTCCGAATTGATTCACTTGTTTTTATTTCCACACCTATTGATTTTACTTTTTCCCATTTCTCTTTGCCATTTAACCATTTTATTTTACTAGTCATGAAGTATTTTCTTGTTATTATCTTGCTATGTGATTTTTCTATATCCTCAGAATAATTTCTTTCCCTTATTTCTTTTAAAACATCTTCATCATCTAAGTATTCTTTTACGTCTTCATAAAGTGTCTTTTGATTCTTCTTTAAGGCTAATACATAATCTCCTTTTGCTTCTATAATGGCTTTAACTGTTTCTTTTTGGGTATTTAATGCATTTTGGATATTTAATGCATCGGCTGTTAATATACAATTTGTTAAATCTAATTTTTTTATTAACTCTGGTCCCATTGGTATCTCATTACTTTTATCCTCTATATAATCTTGTACCAATGATACTCCATAATTATGGGAGTAAATACTCATTGTGTTTAGTGCTTTGATTTCTTCGGTTGTTTCTTTATTTCGTCCACTTCCTTTGGTCACCTTCCCATCCATTGATAACACATCTTTTGTTTCATCCTTTACTGTTAATTCATCTATCTTTTCTATTAGAAATTTTATACAACTGCTATATAGAGTTTCAGGATTCAATAGTGATATTACTCGTTGAATTGTATCATGAGATGGTATTCCATTTGGTAATTCTAAAAATTGTTTTAGCCATTTTTCTTTAGATTTGGCAAACATTGTTATTTCATCCCATCCATCGCATCGTGCAAGTATTGCCAAAAAAGTAATCATTATTATGTCAGACATTAAATGTTTCACTTTACCCTGCATTCTTGTATCAGTTTGGTCTTTGAAAATTATCATAAAATTTTGAAATTCATTCGTATTTATTTTATCTATATCAAATTCTAGTTTATCAAACATGTTTTTTATTTCCCCCAGTTTTTTACATTTTTTTGCCATACTTTACCAACTTTTTATTCTTTATTTGTATTATAACAAAAAAACACATGATTTAAAATTTCATGCGTTTATCCTGGATAATAATTTAATATAATTGTAAATTTTAATATCTTATGTTAAAATTAAACAAAGTTAAGTAGTTAATAACTACTTTTTTGTTGGGAGGATAGTTATGAAGCAATTAATTATGATTAAATATGGTGAGCTTACTACTAAAAAAGGTAATCGTAATGCTTTTATAAAATTGTTAGCTAAAAATATTAGAAATATTTTAATTGATGAAGATTATGAATTAATATTTGATCGGGTTAGAATGTATATTACAGGATCAAATTTAGATAATATTATAGATAAATTAAAATTAGTTTTTGGAATCCACAGTATAGTGTTATGCTATGAAGTAAATACTAATAAAGAAGAAATAATTAAGTCTGTTTTATCTATTTTAGAAAATAAAAATTTTAATACTTTTAAAGTAGATACTAAGAGAGCAGATAAGAATTTTTCAATATCTAGTATGGATTTTAGTAAATTATTAGGTGGAGAAATTTTAAAAAAATTTAATGTAAAAGTAGATGTTCATAATCCAGAGTTATTAGTACAAATAGAAATTAGAACTGAGGGGACTTTTATTTATATGGATGAATATGATGGCTCTGGAGGATATCCTGTTGGAATTCAAGGAACTGGACTTCTTATGTTAAGTGGGGGGATTGATTCTCCTGTAGCTGGTTATTTAGCTTTAAAAAGAGGTGTTGATTTAGAATGCTTATATTTTGAATCGCCACCACATACATCACAACAAGCTAAAAATAAAGTTATTACTTTAGCTCGTAAATTAAATAGTTATTCAGGTAATATAAAATTAAATGTGGTACCATTTACTAAATTACAAGAAACTATTTATAAAAATGTACCTGAAAGTTATGTTATTACTATTATGAGGAGAATGATGTATCGTATAGCCCAAAAAATTGTTAAAAAACATCATTTAAAAGTTATTATTAATGGTGAAAGTATAGGTCAAGTGGCTAGTCAAACTTTAACTAGTATGATCGTTATTAATAGTGTAACCAATTTACCAATAATTAGACCTGTAGCTTGTATGGATAAATTAGAAATAATTGATGTTGCTAGAAAGATTGATACATATGATACTAGTATTTTACCTTATGAAGATTGTTGTACTATTTTTTTACCAAAACATCCAGTTATTAATCCTGAATTAGATAAATGTATCTTATATGAGAATAGTTTTGATTATGAAACATTAATTGATGAATGTGTTAATAATATAGAAGTTATTAGTTTAAAAAATAATTTAAAAAATAATTTATTATAACCAAAAATTACCAGGTATGAAAAAATTACCTCTACACATGATATTAATGTACAGGAGGTGAAATAAATGAAAAACCAAAGTCAAAGTCAATTCGTAGTACCTGGTGCTAAACAAGCTATTGAAAAAATGAAATATGAAATAGCTAATGAGTTAGGTGTAACTATGGGTCCTGATGCTTCATCTAGATCTAATGGTTCTGTTGGTGGTGAAATCACTAAGAGATTAGTTAAAATGGGTGAACAACAATTAGGAAATACTAACTATACAAAATAATAAAAAAGGATAGATATCTATCTTTTTTTCTTTATACTTTTGATAAATTAGGGAATACTAATAATATAGGAGGTGTGATGTGAACAATAAGTTAGTAGTACCTGGTTCAAAGCAAGCTATTGAAAATTTAAAGTATGAAATAGCTAATGAACTTGGAATTAAATTAGGTGCTGATACTAGTAGTCGTTTAAATGGTACTGTTGGTGGCGAAATGACTAAACGATTAGTAGAACTTGGGCAACAATATTATATGAATACCCAAAATTACAATAATAAATAGTGATTAAATTACAAAGAGAAATATAATTATTTTATTTCTCTTTTGTTATGAATTTATTTAAAAATTTATATATAGTACTACTAATTACCTAATTCGTTATTAAAAAATATAAGAAGTTTATACATTTAATTATATAAATATGTTTGTCAGCAGTAAGATCAATATGCTCATTAGAATTATAAAGAGTATTTATATTATCAATATTATAAATTTTATTATTATTATTTTTTTTTTTTTTTTTTACACAACTTTTAATAAAAAACAAAAAATTGGAGGTAAGCAATCTTGAATATTATACACACTTATTGCAGTTTTTCTAAATAAAACGGAATTCCAAATAAAAATTAACGCAAATGAAAATTCTAAAGTATATTTGGTTGAAGTTTTTTAATACTTATGGTATCATTTCTAATAATGGAAGTGATACTGTGAATTTGCCAAATATATTAGAAGCTAAAAAAAGGACTAATAAAGAAATTGAAATTAAGACAAATGAATATATTATTAATAATAATTTAAAACATTTGGGTGATAATTATTGCTATTATATAAAAACATATGGGTGTCAGATGAATGTACACGATTCAGAGAATATAAAAGCTATTTTAGAGGATATGGGTTTTACTGAGACGGATGTTTTAGAAGAGGCTGATTTAATTTTACTTAACACATGTTCTATTAGAGAGAATGCTCATAATAAAGTATTTGGTTTTTTAGGTAGGATTAAACATTTAAAAGAGACTAAGCCACATATAATAACAGGACTTTGTGGATGTATGGCACAAGAAGAATCAGTCGTAAAAGAGATTATGGAACGATATAAATGGATGGATTTAGTGTTTGGTACTCATAATATTCACCGTCTTCCTAATATATTAGAAAGAGCAATGGCTACTCGCGAATTAGAAATAGAAGTATTTAGTAAAGAAGGAGATATTTTTGAAAATATTCCTGTAAAACGTGATTCTAAATATAAAGCTTGGGTTAATATTATGTATGGATGTGATAAGTTTTGTACTTATTGTATAGTACCTTATACGAGGGGTAAACAACGTAGTCGTAAACCAGAGTTTATATTAGATGAGGTTAATGATTTAATAAGCCAAGGATATCAAGAAGTAACGTTATTAGGACAAAATGTTAATGCTTATGGTAAAGATTTACCTGGTAATTATCGTATGGGTGATTTATTAAGAGATGTAGCTGAAACGGGTATTAGGCGTATTCGTTTTATGACTAGTCATCCATGGGATTTTGATGATGAGATGATTGATATTATTAGTAAGTATGACAATATTATGCCATATGTTCACCTACCTTTGCAAAGTGGATCTAATCGTATTTTAAAACTAATGGGGAGAAGATATACAAAAGAATCATATTTAAATTTAGTTCAAAAGCTAAAAAAGAAAATACCTTCTTTAGCGCTTACTACTGATATTATTGTTGGGTTTCCAGGTGAGACAGATAAAGATTTTGAAGATACTTTAGAAGTAGTAAAAAAGTGTCAATATGATTCAGCTTTTACTTTTATTTTTTCACCAAGAGTAGGTACTCCAGCTGCTCGTATGAAAGATGATATATCTTTAGAAGAAAAAAATAAGCGATTATATAAATTAAATGAATTAGTTAATAAATATGCTAATAAAAATAATCAAAAATATTTAGATAAAATAGTTCCTGTGCTTATTGAAGGAAAAGGCGAAAAAGGTAATTTAATGGGATATACTGATACGATGAAACTAGTTAATATAGATGGTGATGATAGTAATATTGGATTTATCGTACCAGTTAAAATAACTAGTATCAAAACATGGAGTTTAGATGGAAAAATAATTTTTTAAATGAAGATAAATGTAGTATAATGAATTTAGGAGGAATGCAAATGAAGAAAATATTATGTATGTTAGTTATGGTAATTACCGTAGTTGGGTTAAGTGGCTGTGGTGAAGATGCTAATCAAATATTAAAAGATACAGCTAGTAATATGCAGGCTCTTGATAATTCTAGTATGGCTATGACCATGGATTTAACAATGGAGTCAGATGGTAGTAGTCTTAATTTAAATACGAATATGGATGGTAAAGTAGATTATAAAAATATTGTAACTTATTTTAAGACTACCGTAGGAATGATGGGATTTGATACTACTACTGAAGTATATACAGAACAAGAGGAAGATGGTATATATACTTATACAAGTGAAGATGGAAAAACTTGGACTAAAGAGATAGGGGATATTAATCAAATTGATGTTAAATCTATTATTAATAGTTTAGATAGTTTTAAAAAAGTAAATAAAGTTGTTAGTGATGAATCAGGACTAACTAAATTAGAAATTACGATTGATAAAGATAAAATTAATGATATAATATCAATGGCTGAAGATAATGTCACTAGTGTTCTAGATTTAGAAAAAGATATTATTTATGATATTTATATTAGCAAAGATAATTATGTTAAAAAAATAGTATTTGATTTAAGTGATTATATTCAGAGTGATGAAAAATTAGCTATAACCAAGTTTAAAGTAACAATTACTTTTGATAACTTTAATAAAGTGGGTGAAGTTGTAGTACCTGATGAAATTAAAAATAATGCTATTTTAGATACTACAGATGAGTTAAATGAAGTTTTTGATGAAGAATATTAATATACATTATAAAAAGTAGGTGTTTCTACTTTTTTTTATACACTTTTATCCACTAAATGCATAAATTAAATTGAGGAGTGATAATATGGCATCTTATAAAGAAATTGTGACAAAAGCAATTATTGGAAAAGGGAAGAAATCTTTTAAGAATAGTTATACGTTAGAAGCAGAGAATGAACCTTCTACAGTATTGGGATGTTGGGTAATAAATCATAAATTTAAAGGATATAAAACAGGAGATAATATTGGAGTTGATGGTAGCTATGATGTAAATATTTGGTATTCATATGATAATGATAGCAAAACAATGGTAGCTAATAAGAAAATAGAATATAACGATATTTTTAATGTTAAAGTTAGAAGTGATGCTGATTTAACAGAACAAACTGATATCATTGTTCGTACTTTAAATCAACCTAACTGTTCTAATGTAAATATTGATGGTAATAAAATAAATTTTGATATTGAAAAAGAATTGGGAGTAGAAATTGTTGGTGAAACTAAAATGAAGATAGCAATTGAAGATGATGAAGATCCTTGGGATATATTAGATGATGAAGTAACAGAAGAGGTAGAAAAAGAAATAGATGCGAGTGTAGAAGAAGATTATTTATAATGTGTCAACTATAAAAAAGTTGACATATTTTTTTATAGTTAATGGGAAGTTTACTATTAAATATAGAAAAATATTAATTAAATAGTTATGAGTTTCATCAATTGTAGATATTCCATTTAATTTAAGATTAATAACTTGTTTTACTCTGGGAAGTATTAATATAAAGCATGATAATAAACGTTTAAAGTTTCATGTTTATCAAATCAAAAAGTGTTTTAGCACATAAATTATTATTTATAGCATCTGATAAGTTTTTTGATAATATGGGTAAAGAAGATATAATGAGATAGTCTAATACTTGTATAAGTGTCTAGTTATTTAGAAACTAGGAAAAAATGCTATGATAACAAAGATAAGAATAAAGATGATTTTAGTTACAAATTTAAAAGTATATCTAACAATAATTACAAATAAATGTTATAATATTTATGTCAAAGGAGTATGTCAAGGAGGTTTAGTTTATGAATTTGAATGATTTAAAAAAAATAAGGAAAAAATTAGAAGAAGAATATAACGAAAATTGTTCAAAGATTGATGAATTGGACGATAAAATAAGAGTAATAAGTGCAAATAATTTTGAAACAAAGGTGAATTATGCTTTAGCATTTTCAATGATTCCATGGGTTGTATCTATATTTTTTATGCCAGCCATGGTAAAGTCAGGTATTATTCCACTAAATATGGTACAACCATTATCTGTTGGAGTCCCTGCTTTAGTTGGAATAATAGGAGAAGAATTACTTGCTAAAAAATTAAAATGGCGAGAAAGATTAAGAAAATTTTCAAAAGCAAAAACACAGAAGGAAAAACTTGCAGAATTTACAAAATATGAAATTGAAAAAGAAAAATTGATAAGTGCAAATAAAATATTAAAGAAAAATTATGATGATTTATCAGCAAATGAAAATTTAATCAGTTCTCTTTTAACAAATTATAATATAACTGAAAAAGATGTTGATGAAAGAACTAAAGAAGAAATTTCTGATAGTATTGAAAATATAAATAATGTTTTGCACAAAAAACAACAAAAGGTTGATACTGCAACAACCAAAAGTGTTTTAAAAGAAAAATTTTGGAAAGTTAGAGATAAATTTAATAGATTTTCTGATGTTTTAGTGTTTGTTATGATGGGTGGAATGATGTCTATGGTACTTTATGATATGCCAGCTATATATCTAAATCAACTTGAAAATATACAGATTCAAGCTAGTTTTCTTGAAGTATTTGCTCCAGTAATCATTGGGGGCTTAGTTTGTGGCGGTTATTGTGTAAAAAGAATAAATAAACATATATCGGTATTTAAAACTATAAATAATCAACTTGGTGATAATGCTATATCTGAATTTAGAGATTATGAGAAAGATAAACAATTGGATAAAGATTTGGAAAATATTATAAAAGATATTTCTGCTGTTAAATTAAAATTAGAATCAGAAAAACAAAAATTAAATTATGCATCTGAAGCTTCAAGTGCATTACAAATGCATAGTGAGGATGCAAATGTACAAATGAATTATGAAAAAGGAAATATGATGCCATTTACAGAAGACATGATATTTGAAGACCAATCAACAAAACAAGGACTTGTGTTAAAGAAAACTATGAATTTAAACAAAGAGTAGTTATTATTGCAAAAATTCAGAAGATACTTTGTAACTAATCTGTGTGCAAAGAAATGACCCTTTTTGAAACTTATTTAAGCAAGTTATCACAAACCAAGCTTAGGTGATATTTATTTTATATATAGATCGTTGATTATTTTATACATTAGTTTTGGGACATTTTCTAATACTAACTATTAATATATTATCATAAACTAATCATTTATATGCATGTTAACCTAAAAAGGTTGACATGACATAAATAATATGATAATATATAGCAAGTGAAAGGAGAAAAATTATGGCAGTTAAATTAAGATTAAAAAGAATGGGAGCTAAAAAAAGACCATTTTATCGTATTGTAGCAGCTGATTCTAGAAGTCCAAGAGATGGAAAGTTTATTGAAGAGATTGGTTATTATGATCCAATTAAGACACCAGCTGAGGTTAAAATTAATGAGAAAGTTGTTTTAAAGTGGTTAAATAATGGAGCAATTCCTACTGATACTGTTAGGAATTTATTTAGTAAAGAAGGTATCATGAAAAAATTTCATGAGACTAAAATGGCTAGTCGGAAAGAAGAAAAATAATGGATAATTTAATAGAATTAACTATATTTCTTGTCAAAAATTTAGTCAGTAATCCCGATGATTTTACAGTAACTGGTGAAGAACAGGAAGATAATATTATTTTAAATGTAAAAGTAGCAGAAAGTGATATTGGTACTGTTATAGGTAGAGGTGGTCGAACGGCTAATTCTATTAGGACTTTAGTACAAGCTAGTGCTTATTTACATGGGCAAGGACGAGTTAAAATTAATATTGACACTAAGTAGCATTAGCTACTTTTTTAATTACATTGATTAATTTCTTGTATTAAATAAATAAATATAATATAATATTAATTAGAAAGTAAGTGATTAAATGAAAGTAAGATTAATTAGTGCTATTATAGCTCTTATTATAGCTATACCAATTACTATTATGGGTGGTATGCTATTTCAAATTGGTGTTTTAATTTTAGCTATGTTAGGATTAAAAGAATTTATGGATATTAAAGAATCAAAAAAAAAGATACCTAATTTTATGAAACTAATTTCCTATTTATTTGTAGCTTTGATAACATTTTCTGTTACTATAGATAAAGATATGAATTTAGTTTTGAATTTTAAATTATTAATGGGACTTATATTATCTTTATCATTACCAGTAGTTTTATATCACGATCGAGCTATTTATAGTATAAATGATAGTTTTTATTTGTTTTTTGGTACTATATTTTTAGGAATAGCTATGTCGCTTTTTAATATATATAGAGAAATGGGGCTAGATATTATCTTTTTTCTAGTTTTGGTTGCTATTATAACTGACACTTATGCTTACATAGTAGGAAGATTAATAGGAAAAAATAAGATGTTAGAAGTTATTTCACCTAAAAAGACATGGGAAGGGATGATTGGTGGTACTTTCTTTGGCGTATTTATTCCAACGATGTTTTATATAACCGTTATTAATAATGATATTGGCTTATTTACTATTATTATCGTAACTTTATTTTTATCAATTATTGGGCAATTTGGTGATTTATTTTTTTCAGCTATTAAAAGATATTATGGTAAGAAAGATTTTTCTCATATTATGCCTGGACATGGTGGTATTTTAGATAGGTTAGATAGCATTATTTTTATAATGCTAGCATATAGTTTTTTTCTGACTTTAATATAAGGAGGTTATTATGACAATTATATATTTTATTCTTATTTTAGGTATTGTAGTTTTTATTCATGAATTAGGCCATTTTCTTTTTGCTAAAAGAGCAGGTATTTATGTTTATGAGTTTTCAATAGGAATGGGTCCTAGATTATTTAAGTGGAATAGAATGAAAAAAGTAAAAGATAAAAAGGGCAAAATAAAAAAAGTAGTTGATGAAACAGATTACTGTATTCGTCTTTTCCCTATTGGTGGTTATGTTCAAATGGCTGGTGAGGAAATAGAGGTAGATGAGAAAATACCAGAAGAAATGCGTATGCAATCAAAAACGTGGTTACAACGTTTTTTAACTGTTATAGCTGGTATTACTTTTAACTTTTTATTAGCTATTTTTCTTTTCTTTACGATTGGTTTATTTAGTGGAGTAACAACTAATAGTGTTCAAATTAAGAAGATTGATAATAATAATGGAATTCTACAAGTAGGAGATAAGATTATAAAAGTTGATGGTCATAAAGTTAATAATTATGATAAATTAGTTTTAGAATTACAAGTTCAAAAAGATAACAAATTTGATATGTTAGTTGAACATACTGATGGAACTACTGATACAGTAACTGTAAAAGCAAAAGAAGTTAAAGATGATGATGGAGAATTAATAGGATATGACTATGGATTTGAAATAGGTGGCGATTATGAAAAGAACTTTTTAGCAGCTGTTAAATATGGATTCCTTAAATTCTTTAGTACAATTGAGCAAATGTTTTTTATCATTATCTATTTAGTTACTGGAAGACTTAGTCTTAATATGTTATCTGGACCAGTTGGTATATATAAAGTAGTTGGTACAGTAGCTAGTAATGGGCTATTAAATTTAGTATCATTATTAGCATTAATTAGTGTTAATGTGGGATTTATTAATCTATTGCCATTACCAGCTTTTGATGGTGGTAGAGCTCTCTTCTTAATTATAGAAAAGATAAAGGGTAGTCCGGTTAATCCTAAAATAGAAAATACTATTCACAGTATTGGATTTATTTTATTAATGATTTTAATGGTATATATAACATATAATGATATTTTAAGATTATTTTAGGAGGTAGTATGTTAAAATTAGAGCATGTAACTAAATATTATGGTGATTTTAAGGCAGTAGATGATTTATCATTTACAGTAGATGATGGAGAAATATTTGGATTACTAGGTGTTAATGGGGCTGGGAAAACAACTACTTTTAGAATGATTTTAAATTTATTAGAAGCAACTGATGGTACAATTACTTTAAATGATGAACCAATTAATTATAGTATGAGTGATGAAATAGGTTATTTGCCAGAAGAAAGAAGTTTATTAACTAAACTTACTGTTTATGATCAAGCTATATATTTTGGTGCTTTAAAAGGAATGACTAATAAAGAAATTATAGCTAGACTAGATGAATTATTAAATAAATTTGAAGTAACTGATTATAAATATAAAAAGATTAAAGAATTATCTAAAGGTAATCAACAAAAAATACAATTTATTATGGCTATTTTAAATAAACCTAAATTATTAATATTAGATGAACCATTTTCAGGATTAGATCCATTAAATATAGAATTATTTAAAAAAGAAATACGAGAATTATCTAGTCAGGGTAGTATGATTATATTTTCATCACATAGAATGGATCATGTAGAATTATTTTGTAAAAAATTAGTTATTTTAAAACAAGGTAGAGCTGTTATTAGTGGTGAATTAGCTAAAATAAAAGCTGATTATCGTAAAAAAAATATTAGGATAAGAGGTAATGTTGATACAAAAGAATTAGCTAAAATTAAATATGTTGAAGAAGTATTATCAATTGGTGATGAGATAATGGTTAAAATAACTTCTAATAAGGGAATTGAACCAGTATTCACATATATAAGTAAACAAAGTAATATAACTAAATTTGTAGTAGAAGAACCAACATTGGATGAAATATTTATGAGTGTAGTAGGTGAATCTTAGGAGAAGTAAATTAAATTTTTTAATTGGAGCTAGTCTAAAGAGAAAAATAAAAACTAAATGGTTTTTAATAGCTCAAATTGTTTTATTAGTATTAATATGCGCTATGATTAATTTAGAAAGTATTATTGGTTTATTTGGTGGAGACTTTAATAAACCAACTAAATTATATATAGTAGATGAAACTGATATAAGTGCTGATACATTGACTGAAGCTATTAAATTAAATACTAATAATTTATATGGGGAAGATAATGAATCATATGATATTATTATATCTGATAAAACTTTAGATGAAACTAGAGATATAGTAAATGAAGATGGTGGAATTATAATTAATGTTATACCTAGTGATGATAATATTATTAAAGCCAATTTAATATCTAAAACAACTATTGATACTTATGATTATGGTATTATTTATAATTCTTTAAACAATCTGAAAACATTATTAACATTAGATGAATTAGGTATAACGGGAGATGATTATAATAAATTAAATAAGGAAATAGAAGTAAATCGAGAAGTTATTGATTCTAATGCTACAACCGAAGAAGAAAATACAGAAATGATTGTTACAACCGTTTTTCCAATCTTTATTTTACCATTCTTTGTTTTATCAATTATATTAATACAAATGATTGGTGCAGAAGTAAATGATGAAAAAACAACTAAAGCAATGGAAATTATTATATCTAATGTATCACCAACTACCCATTTTACAGCTAAAATAATTGCAGGTAATTTATTTGTCATTGCTCAAGCTATTCTATTAGTTATATATGCTGTAATAGCTTTAGGACTTCATCATATATTAGGTGATGTAACAACAATTCATGCTCTTAGTGATACAGTAGTTAATACTATTAGAACCGTAACAACTGGAGAATTAGGAGATAAATTAATATATATTTTACCATTAACCCTTATATTAATGTTTTTAACTTTTATTGCATATTCTTTAGTAGCAGGTATTTTAGCTTCAATGACTACCACTACAGAAGACTTTCAACAAGTTCAAACACCAATCGTTATTATATCTTTACTAGGATATTACTTAGCTATGATGGCTAGTATGTTTAAAGGCGCATTATTTATAAAAATATTAGCCTTTGTACCATTTATATCAGCTATATTAGCTCCATCATTATTAGTGTTAGGGCAAATAAATATAGTAGGTATAATAGGTTCTATCCTAATAATGATAATAACTATATTATTAATGATGAAATATGGTATTAAAATATATAAAGCAGGATTACTTAATTATTCAGGTACTGGTCTTTGGAAAAAGATGTTTAAAGCAATTAAAAGTTAGTTATTGAAGTGATATTTGTGTTTTAATAAAGATAGGATGTGAAAATACGAACGCAGAATATCATACAGTGAGTGCTAAAAAAGCTAAACAATTTATTCAAGATGGTGCTGTTTTAATTGATGTTAGAACAAGTAATGAATACAATAAGCATCATATAGAAGGTGCTATTAATATGCCAAGTAATACTATTTTAACCAATATTATAAGACAATATCCAAATAAAAATACTATTATTATTGTATATTGTTCTAGTGGAGGTAGAAGTAGAATAGTAGCTAATAATTTAGTAAGATTAGGATATACTAATATTTATGATTTAGGTAGTATCGATAATTGGATAATATAAAGGTAAGCATACTTTAAGAAAAAAGTTGCTTACTTTTTTTCAATTGTTTTAAATATTATATTAATAATAAAAAGAAAGAAATAATATGTTAAAAGGAATAAAAAAAGAAAGTTTACGAAGAGACTTCCGAAAAAGTATGCAGAGATTACTGTAAAGAAAGACAGTAGCCTTTTAATTTTATATACTAGATATAGATAGTGGTGATATATAAATGATAAAAATGTAAAAGCAATTATCAATGAGTGTTAAAAATTATATTCAATTATTTGGTGTTAGTATAAATATATAGGAAATTTTTTGCAAAGTAATATAATAAATATCTATAGTAAAGAAGAAAGTTTCTGTAATGAAAGAGTATAAAAACGATGTCTAACTTTTAAAATAAAGCATTTTTCTTAAAAAAACTGGGTATAATTTTCTGATACCATATTACGTAATTAAGGAAAGATTATATAGATAATAAAAAGAGGTAATATTAAACATAATAAGTGAATCAAGAGATAAGTCAAATCAAAGAAGTGTAGAGGGATTAGAACATGCAATAGAAACCACAGTAGGATTAATCATGTTAGATGATAATTATAGTGGAGGAGATATCATTTGTAAGAATGAAAAGTATATATTAAAAGTATAGTTGGGTATAACAGGCGAAGTGAAAGAGTAGTATCCTTACGGATTTTTGATAGATTAAAAAGGTGATATATCTGTTTTTATTAATAATAAATGTGATATAATTTAATATAGGTGTATGAAATGAATGTAGAAGAATTAAAAGAATTTGATATTATTATTACAACTAAAGATATAAAGAAACGATTATTAATAGAGATAAGTAAAAATAAGCAAATAATGCCTATTAAAATAATGACATTAATAGAGTTAAAAAAACAATTCCTTTTTGATTATAATGAAGATGCTATATATTATGTAATGAATAAATATCAAGTTAAGTATGAAATAGCTGAAGTATATATTGAAGCTATATATTATATAAAAGATAATGATAGTAGTAATGATAAAATAATGTTTTTAACTAATTTAAAACAAGAATTAATTAAAAAACAATTATTAATAATAAAACCTTGGTATCAAGATTATTTAAAAAGAAGTTATATTGCTATATATCATATAGCTAAATTGACAAAGTTAGATTTAGATATTTTAAATAATTTAGATTATAAAATAATTGATAGCAATATAAAAAAAGATAAACGTCAAATTAGGGAGTTTAAAACTAGTAATGATGAAATAGCTTTTATTGTAACTTATATTAGTAATTTAATTAAAGAAGGAATTGATATTAGTCATATATTTATAGCTAATATAAATGATGAATATAAAATAGCTATTAAACGTTATTTTAAAATGTTTAATATACCATTACAATTAGCAAAAGATAATAATATATATGGTAGTGAAATGGTAAATATCTTTTTGGAGAATTATGAAAGTGATATTCAAAATACTTTAGATAAAATAGCTACAATGGTTAATGATGAGAGAACAGATAATATATATAATACTATTCTTAGTATTTGTAATAAATATGTATGGTGTAATGATTATTTAGATGTATATGATATGATTGTTTATGATTTAAAACATACCTATATAGAAGATAATATTATAGGTGTTAAAGAAGTTAATCTATTGGATAATTTATTTAGTGATGATGATTATGTCTTTTTATTAGGATTAAATCAAGGTGTAATACCTAATATTTATAAAGATGAAGATTATTTAACTGATATTGAAAAAGAAACTACTTTATGGGATACTAGCACTGTATTAAATAAGATAGAAATAGATGCATGGATTAATAAAATAAGTAGTATTAATAATTTGATAATTACTAGATCTAATAGGACTAATCAAAATAGTTATTATCTATCTCATTTAAACGATATATTAAAGTATGAAGTAATATTAGGTGATAATGATGATTACAGTCATTCTAATCTATATAATAAATTAGTTTTAGCTAAGAAATGGGATCATTATTTAGCAGATAAAACAATTGAGCCTCATTTTTTAATGTTAAAGAATCATTATATTAATATATCATATCGTTCTTATAATAATCAGTTTACAAGTATAGATAAAAAGAAGCTGGCTAAGTATTTTAATAATAAATTATCTTTATCATATTCTTCTATTGATCAATTTTATAGATGCCAATTTCGTTACTATATTAATCATATTTTGAAATTGCAACCATATGAAGATACATTTTCACAGTTTATTGGTAATTTATTTCATTATATATTATCTATAAGTGATAAGGATAATTTTGATTTTGATTTAGAATGGAATAAATATATAGCTGATAAAACATTTAGTCATAAAGAATTATTTTTCTTAAATAAGCTATATGGTGAATTACAATTAATTATTCATAATAATCAAAATAATAGATGGAAAATATCTTTAACAGAACAGTTATGTGAACAAAAGGTGGTTATTAAATATGATATTAATGATTGGGATATTAAATTGATAGGTATTATAGATAAAGTTTATTATAAAGTTATTGATAATGATGTAGTATGTTCTATAGTTGATTATAAAACAGGTAATACTGATATTCATCTTAATTACTTACCATATGGAATTAGTAATCAATTACCAACTTATTTATATTTAATTCATTATATACCAAATTGGGAAAATATTAAGATAGTTGGTTTTTATTTACAAGAGTTATTAGGTTCTGTTATTAGTTATAAGAGTGGTAGTACTTATAATGAACAGAGGATAAAGCAGTTACTATTAAAAGGATATAGTAATAGTGATACAAAACTATTATCTTTATTTGATAAAACATATAGTGATAGTACTTTAATTAAAAGTATGAAATGCAATGAAAAAGGTTTTAGTAGTTATGCTAAGGTATTGAGTAATGGAGAAATGAATAAAATAATTGATATTATTGATAAGTTAATTAAACAAGCTAGAGATAATATTATGAATTGCCAATTTACTATTAATCCTAAAATAATTGATGATAAAAAAGTTGGATGTGAATATTGTTCATTTAAAGATTTATGTTATCTAAAACAAGAAGATTTTGTGTATTTAAAAAGTGATAATAACTCTTTTTTGAAAGAGGAGGTAGAATATGCCTAGTTGGACTAAAGAACAAGAGCGAGCCATCTATGAATCAGGAACTAATATGATTATTAGTGCTGGTGCAGGTAGTGGTAAGACAGCTGTCTTAACTGAACGTGTTATCCAAAAATTAAAACAAGGAATTCATATTAATGAATTACTTATTTTAACTTTTACTAAAGCTGCAGCTCAAGAAATGCAAGAACGTATTCGCTTATCTATTATGAAAGATGATACGTTAAAGGACGAATTAGATTTAATTGATACAGCTTATATTACTACCTTTGATTCATATGCATTATCATTAGTAAAAAAATATCACTATTTATTAAATGTTCCAAAAGATATAGAAATTATTTCATCAGTATTAATGGAGGGTTATAAAAAAGAATTATTAGATAATCTTTTTGATGAATATTATGAACAACAAGATTCAAATTTTTATGATTTTATAAATCATTTTTGTATAAAAGATGATAAAAGTATAAAAAAAATGATACTTAATATTTTAAATAAATTAGAATTAATAATTGATGTTGATTCATACTTAGATAATTATATAAACTACTATTTTAGTGATGAATATATTAATTCAGTAATATTAGAATTTAGTCATTTAATTGATGATAAAAAGGAAGAATTGAAATATGTTCGTGATGAATTAAGTTTTTTAGTAGATGGTGATTATCTAACTAAGTTAGATGACGTATTAGGACCTTTCTTAGATGATAAAATTAATTTAGGTGATACTATAAATATTAAGTTGCCAAACCTACCACGAGGTATTGATAATAGTGTTAAAGATTTAAAGAAAGAACTTAATAATATATTAAAAGAAATACAAGATTTATTATCATATGGAACTTGTGAGGATATATTTAAAAGTTTTAATGATATAAAGATGTGGACAACTTGTTTAATTAATCTTTTTAAACAATATATAGTACGTTTAAATCAATATAAAAAAGAGCATGATTATTATGAATTTACGGATATTGCCTTATTAGCTCTTAACATATTAAAAAAAGATGATATTAGTAATCAAATAAAAAATACTTTTAAAGAAATATTAGTAGATGAATATCAAGATACTAATGATATCCAAGATACTTTCTTAAAATTAATTGAAAATAACAATATTTATATGGTAGGTGATATTAAACAATCTATTTATCGTTTTCGTAATGCTAATCCTAGTTTATTTCAAACTAAATATGAATTATATAGTCAAAATAATGGTGGTATTAAAATTGATTTAATTAAAAATTTTAGATCACGCAGAGAAGTCTTAGATAATATAAATGCTATTTTTAATTTAATTATGGATAGAGAATTAGGGGGAGCTAATTATCCAGAATCACATCAAATGGTATTTGGTAATTTAATGTATGAAGAAAATAAAACAGATCAAAATTATCAAATGACGATGTTAGAATACCCAGATATTAAAAATTTAGATTACAGTAAGGAAGAAGTAGAAGCTTTTATAATTGCTGACGACATCAAAAGGAGAGTAGCTAATCATGAACAAATTGTTGATAAGAAAACTAATAAACTAAGAGATATTAAATATAGTGATTGTGCTATACTAATGGATAGAACAACTAGTTTTAATTTGTATAAACAAATATTTGATTATCTAAATATACCATTATCGTTATATAAAGATGAAACGTTAAATGATAGTACTGATATTTATTTATTGCATCATTTATTAGAATTAACTTATAAAGTATCAAAAGGAGAATTTGATAATATATTTAGATATGATTTTGTAAGTATTGCACGTAGTTATCTATTTAATTGGGATGATGATACCATTTTTAATTGCTTTTTAAATAATGATTTTTATCATAATGATATTTATGACATATGCTATAATATTAGTAAACAGATATCTAGTTTAAACTCATATACGGCTTTAGAATTATTAATTGATGAATGTCATTTATATGAAAGATTGATTACAGTTGGTGATATTGAAAATAGAATAATGCAAATAGATAAGATATTAGAGACATCTGCATCATTAGTTAAATTAGGTTATGATATACCTCAATTTTTACAATATATAAGTGAAGCATTAAGTCAAAATTATGAATTAAAATATACAAAAGAAGTAAATAGTAATTGTGTTTCAATTATGACTATTCATAAGTCTAAAGGATTAGAATTTCCTATTTGCTATTTTAGTGGTTTAACACGTAAATTCAATATTAGAGAAATTAATGATAAATTATTTTTCCATAATAAGTACGGAATAGTTATGCCTTATTTTGATGAAGGACTTAAAAATACTATAGTGCAAGAGTTAGTAAAAAAAGATTATTTGACTAATGAGATATCAGAAAAAATTAGATTATTTTATGTGGCTCTTACCCGAGCTCGGGAGAAAATGATTTTTGTATTACCTGAGATTACCACAATGGATAAACCGGTTAAACAAATAATTAGTAGAGTAATTAGATATAAATATCGTTCTTTCTATGATATTTTAGTAAGTATTAAGCCTAATTTAGAGCAATATTACCATGTAATTGACTTAAATAGTCTTAATTTAACTCATCAATATTTATATCAAGTAGAATCAATAAATGTTGATAATAATAATGAAATTGATTCTTTAGTGGTAGAACCATTATCAAGTATTAAGATAAGACAAACTAAGCAGACTTTTTCTAAACGAAGTACTAAACTATATAGTAAGAGGGAATATCACTATATGCAAGTTGGAACGATGATTCATGAAATACTAGAGACCATTAATATCAAAGCTCCAGATTGGAACTTAATAAAACAATATCCATATCACAAGGAAATTACGATGTTTTTAAAACAGGATCTATTTAAAAATATAAAAGAGGCAGATGTATACCATGAATATGCTTTTATGCAAAATAGTGATAAGGTGCAAAGTGGAGTAATTGATTTGATGTTGATATATGATAATCATGTAGATATTATAGATTATAAATTAAAGCATACTAGTGATAAACAATATATAAAACAATTAATAGGATATCAAGAATATATTAGTAAACTTACAAATAAAAAAGTTAATTTATATTTATATTCTATTATTAATAATGAATTTATTAGTATCGATAATAGAGTAGTAATTTAGAGATGATTTTAGAAAAGGATGGAAATAATATTAATAAGCGAATGTTCTTAAGGGGGTATTTAGCAAAAAATCAAGAAATAAATCTTTATTTTCAAAGAACCTGGACCAATAAAAAATGATGTAGATGAGGTTACATCGTTAGATTTATATGATAATTTTTATATTACAATAAACAAAATATTATCTAATTAATGATTATAATACGTATGTCTTAATTACAATACCATTTATTATGAATTATAGAGAATCAGGAACATTAATTTTTGGCTCTTATATTTTTGGGTGTTGGTTTTATATATATGTTTAGTATTTTATTAGATAAAAGTAAAATTGTTCGCCCTATTTTTGAGAGTAATGTTTGGATTGATGCCTTTTAAACTGCTTATACTTATTGCATTATTAAAAAATCCAATATATTTAATTGGATATATAATTTGTCTAGTTTGTGTTTTAGAAATGGTAATATGTCTAAAATATATATCAAAAAGGACAAAATATGGAAATGAAATATTAGGAAAATTAAGAGGATTTAAAAATATTCTAGAAACGCTTGAAAAGATAAATTAGAAGCAATGGTTATGAAAAATCTTACATATTTCTATAATATATTATCTCATATTTATGTGTTAGGTGTATCAGATAAATTGATTAAACAATTTGAAACGATATCTATGTAAGCACCTGTGTTATGATAGTCATAGTACCTTTATGAATACTAATATGTTATCAGCTAATAATGTGTCATATAGTCCTTCAAGTAATTTATCTGGAGATAAATTATTAGGTGGAGGTTCTTCTGGAGATGGAGAGGGTGGATCATGGTAGCCATCTTTTCTAAACGTTTAAAAATAATACTGTATATTTGTAAATGATGTGAAACAAAATTATATAAAAATTAATTCAAGATAATTGGGTTAATTTTTTTGTAAATA
>CANQDM010000011.1 GCA_947591505.1 uncultured Bacilli bacterium
GGGACAGAATATTATGCCGATGATGATATAGAGAATAATTATGTATTAAGTGAAGGAGAAGGAACTCATACAATAGCCCAAGTAGGGGTAGTTGAAGGAGAAGCAACTACAAATATAGTTGTACAGCCAAATTAACAGTATCCAAAGTAACAGAACCAGAAGAACAAAAAGATACAATGATAGAAGCATTACAACCAGGAGATATGATATTACAATTTAAAGGGAATATAATTGGTAAACAATTAGACTTAAGTGAATTAAATCCTGATGGAAGTAAAGAATATAATTTAAGTTTTAAAGTAACAGGAAGTACAAAAGAAGAAATACAAGCATATATAAAATTATTAAATAAAGATGAATCAAATGACCCACAAAATTATTTAGCAGGAAAGCACTTAAATATCGATATAACTACAAGTGACTTAAAATGTGAAGTATTTATACAAGATCCAAAGGTAGCACAGTTAAGAGAAAAAACAAATTGTTTAACAAAAGATTTAGTAAATGGCTTATATAGGTGTCAAGGTAATTCAATAGTAAATAATTTTACTAAAGATGATTATATTACTTCTGTAGATAGAACAGATACAGTAAAAAATAATTATATTTGTTTAGGAAGTGATTGCTCAACTGAGGAAAGTAACGATATGTATCGAATAATAGGTATCAATGATGAAGGAGAAATAAAAGTAATTAAAAATATACCAGAAAAAACTCAAATTTGGGATGGACGTTTAGAAAGCGGTGTATATATAGAATGGCCAGATAGTGATATATATTATTATTTAAATCAAACCTTTTATGAAAATTTGCCAGATAAATTAAAGGAAAAAATAGCAAATGCAACGTGGAATTATTATGATATAATTTCTCCAGAATATTCCTATAGTCAAAATATATTTACATCAGAAGAATATAAAAAATATTCTGAATTAAATAATGCAATAAGATATGAAAGTGAATTAAATGATAATTCAAAAAGAGAAAAGATAAAAGAAGTATCGAAGATAATATCTGAAGCAATATTAAAAACAGATACAATTTTAGCAGATAATATCAACGCAAATGTCGGTTTAATGAGTTTAGTAGATTATTGTAGCAGTTTTGAGAATAATGGTATGTATAATTGTATGATGTCTGATTATTATTACTATCTATCAGAAATAGAAAATACAGATTTTGGAATTTCATGGTTAACTTCCAAAAATTATAGTGATGAATGGACACTATCTGGTTCAGGAATTTCAGAAGCATTTTATACAGTATGGACGATAGAATTTTTTGGCAGGTTTGTTTCCCATCAAGCTGAAACACCTCACAATATTCGACCATCATTCTTCTTAACAAGCGATATTAAATTAACTGGTGAAGGAACAATAGAAAAACCATTTAGAGTAACTGGCATTGAATAATTAATTCTATCATTTTTAATTAAAAAATATTATATACAAATAAGAAAAAAATGATATAATTAGATAGAGTGATAGTATGAAGAAGTTAAATTTATTTTTTGTATTTTTTATTAGTTTTATTTATATGGAACTAGTATATAAAATATTTATATATCATAGTATATTTAGATTATCTATAATAAATATGATATTATTTTTAATACCATTTAGTTTACTATTAAGTGTATTATGTAATGCTTTTAAAAATGAAAAAGTAAATAAAATAATATATATAGTATTATTTAGTTTAATTGCTATTTGGTTTAGTGCCCAATATGTAGTAAAATCTTATTTTGATTTTTATATATCCTTATCAACATTCCAAGTAGCAGATCAAGTAACTGACTTTATGGGGAAGGCAGTTTTAGAAACTTTAAGAAGAATACCGGTATTAATATTATTCTTTGTCCCTCTTATAGTAAGTATAATATTTAGAAAACATCTTTATTTTAGACAAAATAGTTTAAAGAAAAGTTTAGTATTATTATGTATGACTTTAGGTTTTTATGGCGTATATTTAGTAGGTCTTAATATAGGTAAAAAAGAAACTTATTCAGCTTATAATTTATACTATAAAGTAAATGATATATCTTTAAGTGTGGAAAATTTTGGCGTCTTAAATACTTTCTGTATAGATACTAAAAGAGCTATATTTGGCTTTGATGCTAAAATAGTAAATGTTGATAATCCATTATCTAATGGAAAAGATAAAGATACACCAATAGTATATGAATATAATAATTTAGATATTGATTTTGATAGTTTAATTGCAAGTGAAAGTAATAATACAATTAAAAATATGCATGAATATTTTAAAAGTGATCCAGGTACTTTGCAAAATGAATATACGGGATTTTTTAAAGATAAGAATTTAATATTATTTATGGCTGAATCTTTTAATGAAGTAGCCGTTAAAAAAGAAATAACCCCGACTTTATATAAACTTGTTAATAGTGGTTTTGTTTTTGAAGATTTTTATACCCCAACTATCTTTAGTACCATTGGTGGAGAATTCCAAGAGTTAACTGGCCTATATGCATCTGGTACTGATATATTAGGTAAGTTTAGAAGTGGTAAGATAACATTCCCTCAAGGAGTAGCAACTAAATTTAAAGAAGCAGGTTATAAAACTTATGCTTATCATAATAATTTTGCTTCATTCCAAGATCGTAATAAATATTTACCAAGTTTAGGTTTTGATTATTTTAAAGCATGTGGTACTGGTATTGAAAAGATAATGAGTTGTAGTCCATGGCCTAGAAGTGATTTAGAAATGGTTGATGCTACAATTGATGAATATGTTAATGATGATAAATTTATGGTATTCTATGCTTCTAATTCAGGGCACTCTGGTTATGATGGCTTTAACGCAAATCATATGGCTAAGAAAAATAAAGATGAATATCTAGCAAGTGGCCTAAATTATTCAACAAGAGCTGCCACATATCTCGCCGCTAATATGGAACTTGATAAAGCCTTAGAATCATTAATTAATAAACTAGAAGAAGCAGGTAAACTAGATAATACAGTTATTGCTTTAGTTGGAGATCACTATCCATATGAACTTAATATGAGTGAAATGAATGAAATGGCTGATTATGAAAAAGATTCAGTCGTTGAAGTAAATCATAGTAATTTTATTCTTTGGAATAATACAATGGATACAGTTAAAGTATCTAAAGTAGGTAGTCAAATAGATGTTATCCCAACAATATATAATGCATTTGGAATAAAGTATGATTCAAGATTATTTATTGGTAAAGATATATTAAGTACTGAAGGAGGACTAGCCATGTTTGGTAATAAATCTTGGGTATCAGATAAAGGAACATACTTCTCATCTAGTGGTAAATTTGTACCAAAAGATGGTGTAGAAGTAGATGATGAATATGTTAAATCAATGAATCAAATAGTACTTAATAAAATAAATATGAGTCATAATATAATAACTAATAATTATTATAGTAAAGTGTTTAAATAAGAATAGGCAGAAATTAATTTAAATTAATTTCTGCCTTAGTTTTTAAGTCTAATTCAATTAATTCTTTTATTTTTTCATTATATTTAGGATGATTTTCAATTAATTTTTTATAATAATTTAATTTTTCTAAATAACTATGATCAATTAAATATTTTTCATAATATATAAATAATAATTCTATTAAAGATTCAATTAATATATTAGATTTATTAAAATATAAAATAGCTTTATCTATATCTTTTAAAGTATTTGTTACATTATTGCCATTTAAATAAAAATATTTTGCTAAATTATAATAAGCCCAAGGAGTTATTTCGCGATAATTACTTTCTAAGGCTTTATTATAATAAATAAATGCATCTTTGTAATTATCTTTTAATCGATAATATTCCCCAATTTTATTACAAGCATAGCTTTCACCTAAATTAGCACTTTTAAGAAAATAGTTGAAAGCTAATTTATTATCTTTTTTTTGCTCATAAAATAAACCTAAATTATTATAAGCATAAGCATAATTTTTAAAAGAGGCTTCTTGAAAAAGTTTTATAGCTTTATCAATATTTTTTTCAACTCCTAAACCATTATAATAACAAAGTCCTAAGGAGTTAATCGCTGCAATGTTACCTAATTCTTTAGCTTTAGTAAAATAATCAAAAGCCATTTTTAAATCTTTTTTAGTGGCTTTAGCTATTTTTTCATTTATAATCATATTACCAAGCATCCAATAAGCTGAAGGATGATTATTGGATGCAGCTTTTAAAAAATAATCAAAAGCTTTATCATAACGAGACTTGCCAGTATATTCACCACGATATTCCATAACTGCTAAATGATAATTAGCATAAGAATTACCATTATCAGCAAGTCTTTTTAAAGAATGACTAAAATTAATACCTTCATTTAATTCAAGAAGTAAAAAGTTTTGTAAATCATTTATAGAAATATCAGTATTATCTAGTAAAGTTTCAATAATATTATTATTTCTTTCATCTTCATATAAAGGTTGCTTTTTATCTAAAATAGCAAAAAATAACATCTGCATAAATAAATTATAATAATCATTATTTTGATATAAATCTCTAAATTCACTTATAGTATTTTTAGGAACATAAAAATCATTTTTGCTAATATTATATAGTTTTTGACAAATTGTTTTTAAAGATTCATTATTATTAATTATTTTAATATTTTTAATATCAAATATAGTTCCTTCGATAATAGATAAAATATTACAAACAATATTAATAGTAATATTTTTATCTTTTAAATATTGTTTTTTTAAATTAATATAGATTTGTTTATAATCATTACCAATACTTCTAGAACCAATACAATAGTTATTAACAGTAGAATCATTAATATAAGTAATATTAAAAATAGCACAAAATACTTCACTTTGAATAGCTGAAGTTTTATTTTTGCTGGCATCTTTAATAGCACCGATTATGTTGCCTAAAGATAAATGATTATAATTGTCATTTAATTTTATATATTTTCTTTTCATAATAATTATTATAACAAATAAGTGAGTATTATGCGAGTGATAATTCAAAAAAGTGAGTATTTGTATTTATAAACAAATTGGGTATTTATAATATAATTTATATTGTAGGAGGTATAATGAAAAAGTTTTTAAAAAATTATTTAGGCACAATCATATTGCTTATATCACTGGTAATTGGGGCGGTTGTCGGTTTAATATTTGGGGAGGATGCAACTATCTTAAGTCCTTTTGGGGATATCTTTATTAATTTATTATTTGTAGTAATTGTTCCACTTATATTTTTGACAATTACCAATGCCATAATTAAAATGAAGAGTCCAAAAAGACTTGGTAAAATAATGGTGCGAATTGTTATTGCTTTTGTTATTATGTCAGTTATAGCATCTTTAATAGGTATTGTATCAACATATTCATTTAAATTAGTTAATAATAATGATAGTAAAATAATGAATTTATTAGATGAAGATGCTAAAGTAGATACAGATTTATCAATATTAGAGAAAACTGCTAGTATGCTTACTGTTAGTGATTTTAATTTATTACTTAGTAAAGATGCGATTATTGCTATATTAGTATTTGCCATTTTATTTGCTCTAGCAGTTAGAAAAAGTGGGGAAAAGGGTGAAGTAGTTGCTAAATTTATTAGTAGTTTAAATGAAATAGTTTTAAATTTAGTAAGTATAATTATGTATTATGCCCCAATTGGATTAGGTTGTTATTTTGCATCTTTAATTGGAACATATGGGAAAAATATTGCCGTAGGATTCTTAAAAACATTTATTATTTATACTTTAGTATGTGTTTTTGTCTATGTTGTAGTTTATTCTTTATATGCACTTATTACTGGGGGAGTAAAAGGCTTAAAGAGTTATTGGTCTCATATTTTAGCTCCAACTGCCACAGCTCTAGCTACTTGTTCATCAGCAGCCTGTATTCCTGTTAATGTAAAAAGTACGAAAGAAATGGGTGTATCTAGTGATATAGCTGAAACAACTATTCCCATGGGTACTAGTTTTCATAAAGATGGATCTGTTATTGGTAGTGTATTTAAAATAATGTTTTTAGTTTATTTATTTAATACCAACCCTAGTATATGGACCGTTCTTGGTGTCTCTTTACTTGCCACCCTTTTAGTTACAGCTGTACCAGTTGGTGGAGGAACAATCTCCGAAATGTTTATCTTAACATTAATGGGATTTCCAGTATCAGCCTTACCAATTTTAACTATTATTGCCACCATTATTGATGCACCAGCAACAGTTTTAAATGTCGTTGGTGATACTGCATCATCTATGTTAGTAGGAAGAATGGTTGATGGTAAAAAATTCTTACATATACATAAAAGAGCCTGAGGCTCTTTTTAAAATGTCTAATTTTTAGAAGTTTTGTCGAAGTCGTAGACAAATAAAAATTTCTACTTATAATAGATGCTCATGGAAGTGTGAATGGCGTCGCCTATATCTGAAATTTCGGGGAGGTAAACTTTTCAGAGAGGAAGGTGATGGTTAATGAAAGCGAAGACTTGGAATAAAGTTCTAGTGATTATTATTTTGTTTTTGATATTAGTTTTACTAGTTGACAAAATAAAAGACGCCTGCGAACTAATAGAAATATTGGCTCGTTAGCGTCGACCTAATTTATTTAGGCGATGTGAATACACATTTCCTATAACTTAAGTATAAACAAAAATTATAAAAATATCAATATATTTGACAGAAATATTTCCAAATACTATAATGAAAATAATAGAGGTGTATTATGTTAGAGTATATTATTATAGGTTTATTAATCTTTGTTATTATCCTACTTATTATAGTATTAGTTAAAAATAATGGTAGCAAAGATGTAATAGAGAGAATTGGTAAATTAGATACTACTGTAGTAAAAGAAATTGGTGATTTTAAATTAAATTTTAGTAAAGATTTACGTGGTGATTTTGAAAGCTTAGTAGAAAAAATTGAATATCGTTTAAATTTAATTAATGAAAGAGTTAACAATCAATTATCCGAAAATTTTGAAAAAAGTAATAAGACATTTATGAATGTTTTAGAAAGACTTAATAAAATAGACGAAGCACAAAAGAAAATAGATGGTTTAAATAGTGAAATAGTATCACTTCAAAGTGTTTTAACTGATAAAAAAACAAGAGGTACTTTTGGTGAGGTTAACCTAGAATACATTTTAAATAATGCTTTTGGCCCTGTCTCAAGTGGCATATATAGTATTCAACATAAAATGAGTAATGGTTCTATTGCTGATTCTTTGTTATATGCTCCAGCTCCTTTAGGTACTATTGCAATTGATAGTAAATTTCCTTTAGAAAATTATCAAAAAATGGTTGATAAAAATCGTACTAAAGCCGAAAGAGATATGTTTGAAAAAGAATTTGTTAGTGATGTTAAAAAACATATTAATGATATTGCAAGTAAATATATTATTCCTGGTGAAACTAGTGATGAAGCTATTATGTTTTTACCAGCTGAAGCTTTATTTGCCGAGATTAATGCTTATCATCCTGAACTTATTAATTATGCCTATGCTAAAAAAGTATGGATAACTGGTCCAACTACACTAATTAGTACTTTATCTATTATTAGTATGATTCTAAAGAATATGGAAAGAGATAAATATGCCAAAGTTATTCATGAAGAATTAGATAAATTAGGAGTAGAATTTAATCGTTATAAAGAAAGATGGGATAAATTATCTAGAAGTGTTAAATCAGTTAATCAAAGTTTAGATGAACTACATACTACGACGGAAAAAATTACCAAAAGATTTCAAAGTATTAAAAATGCCGAAATTAAAGAATTAAAAAATAATGATTTAGAAATAGAATATAATGATGAAGGTGAAGATTAGTGAAACTTTATTTAGTAAGTAATAATTCTTTATGTGATCATTTAAAATATGATTTTAATACGGATTTAGAAAATCTCAGAATGGTTAGACCATTAAGTGTAGAAGGAGAAAAAAGTGCTTTAAAAATAAGTAAAATGTCTATATTTAAAGATGTAGATAAAATATATTCTAGTTTTTATAGTAGTGCTATTGCTACAGCTAAATATTTAAAAGATGAATTAAATTTAGAAATAAATTTAACTAACGAATTAAATGATTGTAAAGTAGGATATCTAGGTAGTAAAAGTATGAGTATGCTTAAAGGAATGCAAGATAGAGAATTTACTTATAAACTAGATGGAGGAGAATCTTTAGTAGATGTAGGTAATAGAATTGATAATTTTATTAAAAATTTAGATAATGAAACTTGTGTATTATTTACTCATAAAAGAGCCATATTAGGTTATTTATTAAAACATTGTAAATATGATTATAATTTAGATGAAAATTTAATAGTACTTTATAAAGATCAAGTAATATATGATGATAATAATGATTTATATGATATATATGAAATAGAAATAGAAGAAAATAAAATAACAAAAATCAAGAAATTATAATAAATTTTAAAAAACATCTTGATTTTCGGGGGGGGAAAAATATTATAATAATCTTATAGTAGGAGTATGGTAAATGAAAGCAGTAAAAATTAAAATGATAGCATTATTAACTTTGATTATTTTTGGAGGTAGTACAGTAAAAGCAGAAAGCATTAAATTACAAGAACAAGAATATACTAAAGATTTTACAAGATGGTTAAAATTAAGCCCACAAATGAAACAAGCAAAAAGAATGCCAACTATAAATATTAATGATGTTCAAAATAAATTTGCTTTTGTAAAAAGCAATGCTAAATTACAAGACGTAACTAAAAATGACGAAAGTTTTAATTTAAAGAATAAAGGTTTAGTAACCGGCGTTAAAGATCAAGGAGAAACTGGTGCATGCTGGGCTTTTGCAGCAAATGCTTCTATAGAATCAAATTTATTAATGAATAATTATCCTGAATATGATTTAAGTGAAGCCCATTTGGAATTATCAATGCAAAAAACATATGATTTTGGTCGTAAAACCATTAATAGAAATATAAATACAGGCGGTAATTATTTCTTTGCTTCAGCTTACTATATGAATGGCTGGGGACCAGTTAAAGAAGAAACATTACCTTTTGCAAAATTAGCAGAAATTATTAAGAATAAAAAGAATGAAGTTGTTACTAATTCAGATATATTAAATAATAAAGCTATCTTAGATGTTAATAATGCTACTGTTTTAGGAAATATTTTAGATTCTGATGATAAAACAAAGCCTTGTACAACAGCCGCCGAAGAAGATATTAAAGAGTATTTAATTACTAATGGGGCAATAGCTTCTACCATTTATATTAAAGAAAGTGATCAACTAAGTAAATATGTTTATTATGATGGAAAAGCTTTCGATGATCTTGAAAAAAAGCATGTTGAAGCAGAACAAGATATAAATCATGGTGTAACAATTGTTGGCTGGGATGATACAATTTCTAAAGATTTATTTGGCGATGCTGAAAATAGACCGGAACATAATGGAGCATGGATAATAAAAAATTCATATGGGGAAAAATTTGACGCTGGTACTAAAGATGAATGGCAAGATGCTCTTTATAAAGCATTTCAACAAGACGAATCATTACAATCACAATATCAATCTAAAGAATCAATTACTGATAATATAATAAAAGAATATTTAAAAAAAGTATATAAGTTAGAAGATAGTCAAATAACTATTGATGATAATGTTTATGTTGAAGTAGGTAATGCAGGATATCAATATATTTCTTATGACGATGTTCATGTTTGTAATAATTTAACTGGATATTCTGATGTTGATACTGACGTTGAGAAACATACTTATGGTTATGATCCGCTAGGTGTTGCTAACTTTTATATATCTCAAGGTAATAATAAAACAGTATATTTAGCTAGCAAGTTTACTAAAGAAAATTCTGGCAATGAAGAGTTACAAGAATTTCAAACATTTTTCTATGAACCTGGTTATAAATACGAAATATATTTTATTAATGGTGATTCATTAGATTTAACAAAAGCTAAATTAATAGCTTCTGGTAGTAGTAGTTTTATGGGTTATAATACTATTAAAATTGCTAATCCACCAGTTATTTCTGCTGAAAAGTTTACCGTAATATTAAAATTAACTGGCACAGATAAATTATATTTTGCTGGATCTTCTAAACCTTTAATTGATTTAACATCATTATATAAAGATTTTGAATTAGTTCCAAATGTTCAATTTATGTCATTAGATGGAAAAACTTATAGTGATACAACTAAAAATATTTCTTCGCCATTTCATATTACAATGAAGGTGTATACGGACGATACGACAAGAACTACTGAAGTTGTTAAACCAACTGATAATAATAAAGAACCTTCAACAGATGGCAGTATTGAAGTAGAGCAAAATGAATATAATAAAGAGAACAGTGTAACTACTGAAAGCAATCAAAATAATGCTGATACCTCAATTGAAAATCCTAAAACAGGTTATGTTATTCCAGTTGTTACTTTAATTATTATATTAACAATAAGTGTATTTGCAATTTTTCGTAGGAAAAATAAAATTTTTAAATTATAATGCAAGAAAAAAAGTGTATTTTTACACTTTTTTCTTGCATTATTTTTGTGAATTTTCTTCTGTGTCAATGGTAATCCATTCCGTTGTGCCACATTCAGTACATATTTGAGGTACTAAAACTTTTTTACCTTTTGGTAAATCAATTTTTTCTTCTAGGGTAACACATAACATACCGGATTCTTTATCAATGTAGCATCTTCCTTGCGTTTGGGCTTCTTGACACTTACTACAACCTGGTTTTTTCATTTTCTTCACCATTATTATTATGATTAAAATAACTATAAATATTCAAATAAATAAGGTATAATTAAATTGTAGGTGATAAACTATGGAAAAAAATATTAATGCTCGTATTAGTAATAGACATGTGCATTTAACAAAAGAAATATTTGATAAATTATTTGATGGCGAACTAACGATTAAAACTAAATTAAATCAAGTTGGTGAGTTTGCTGCAAATGAAACACTAACTATTAGAGTTGGTAATAAAAAAATAGAAAATGTGCGAGTAGTGGGTCCACTACGTAAATATACCCAAATTGAAATATCTAAAAGAGATGCCAGGGCTTTAGGAGTAAATCCACCCGTTAGAAGAAGTGGCAATATAGAAAATACACCAAAAGTTATTTTAGAAACTACTAAAGGTAGTGTGGAAATAGATGGGTTAATAATTGCAAATCGTCATGTGCATATGACACCAGATGAAGCCAAAGAATTAGGTGTAGAAGACAAGCAAATAATTAAAATAAAAATTTATGGTGAAAAAAGTGGCATAGTTGATGCTGAAGTTAAAGTAAGTGATAATGGTTATTTAGAATTACATGTTGATACTGATGATGCTAATGCTTTTTTACTAAATGATAATGATAAGGTAACAATGATTTTATGAGTTTTTTTATTGGTAATGTTGAAATTAAAAATCCTTTTATTTTAGCCCCAATGGCAGGTATTACAAGTACATCTTTTAGAAGTATCTGCAAAAATATGGGAGCATCTTTAGTTGTAGGAGAAATGGTATCTGATAAAGCCCTTTGTTATGATTCTAAGAAAACCTATGATTTACTTAAGATGCAAGAAAAAGAAAGACCTATATCTCAACAAATTTTTGGGGGAGATCCAGAAACAATGGCTAAGGCTGCTAAAATAGTTGAAGATTATATGCATCCAGATATTATTGATATTAATATGGGGTGTCCTGTTCCTAAAGTTGCCATAAGAAGTAAAGCAGGAAGTTCTCTATTAAAAGATCCAGAATTAGTTAGAGAAATAGTTTCGGCAGTTGTTAAAGCAGTTTCTGTTCCTGTCACCGTTAAAATAAGAAGTGGTTGGGATGAAAATAGTATTAATGCTACAGAAATTGCCAAAATTTGTGAAGATGCCGGTGCTAGTGCTATCTTTGTGCATGGTAGAACTCGTAAACAAGGTTATGCCGGTAAGGCCGACTGGCAAGTTATTAAAGATGTAGTTAATGCAGTATCTATTCCTGTAATTGGTAATGGTGATGTTAAAACTTGTTTTGATGCAAAAAAAATGATGGATGAATGTGGTTGTGCTGGCGTGATGATTGGCCGAGGTACTTTAGGTAATCCTTGGATTTTTAAAGAATGTGTCGATTATTTTGAGAAAGGTATTTTACCTAAAGAAGTAACAACAGATGAAAAACTAGATATGATGAAAAAATTAACTTTAGACTTAGTTAAAGAAAAAGGAGAACACATTGCGGTTCTAGAACTAAGATCTATGCTTATGTATTTTTTAAAAGGGTTACCTAATACGAAAGAATTAAAATTAAATATATGTAAAGCAAACTCTAAAGATGAAATTTTAAATATTATCGATGAATATCAAAAAAATATAATGGAGTAGTTTATGAATATAGAAGTAACAGACAATACAATTTTTATTTGTGAAAATAGTTATAAAAAAGCAATTTTAAATAATTTAACTAAACAAAATATTTTTTGTAATGTTAAATTTTATTCTAAAAAAGAATTTATCCAAGAATATTTATTTTCTTTTGATGAAAGAGCAATTTATTATTTAGTTTCTAAATATAATTTAAAAATATCTATTGCCAAAATGTATTTAAATAATTTATATTTTCTTCCAAGTGTTATACCAGATAATCCTAAATTACAATTTTTAAATGATTTGAAAAAAGGATTAGATAGTCTTGGCTTTTTAATTTATAATCCTTTATTTAAAAAATATATTAGTAATTTTCAAATAATTGTATTGGGTTATTCTTATTTAGAAAAATATGAAGAAGATATTTTGAATGGGTTAAATGCTAAAATAATAAATAAAGAAAAAGTAAATAAAGAATTTACTATTTTAGAAGCCCAAAATATTGAAGAAGAAGTAAGTTTTGTTGCTAGGTCTGTAGCGGAATTAATCGATAAAGGTATTGAAATTAATCATATTAAACTCGCAAATGTTGATGATAATTATTATAATATCATAAAAAGAGTATTTAATTTTTATCATATTCCAATTAAGCTACCTAGTCAAAACACTTTATATAATAATGAAATAGGGCAAAAGTTTTTAAATAATTTATCTAATGATTTAAATGCAATGTTAGATTTAATCAAAGAAGACAATCAAGATATCTATAATAAAATAGTTAATATTTGCAATAAATATGTTTTTATTAATGATATATCTCTTTTAAAAAAATTTTTAACTTATGAATTTAAAAATACTATTATTAATGATTTTAACTTAGATAGTTATGTGGATATTATAAATATTGATGATTATATAGATAATAATGATTATATCTTTTTAATAAATTTTAACTCTGATAGTGTACCTAAAACTTATCAAGATGAAGATTATTTAACTGATAATATTAAAGGTATTTCTAAATATGATACCATTACTAAAAATAAAACAATAAAAGAAAATACTCTATCTATAATAGAAAATATTAATAATTTAGTTATTACTTATAAAAAAAGTGATGGACATAAAGAATGTTTTATATCATCACTTAGTAATGAATTAAATAATAATATAGAAAAAATAGATATTAATCTAGATATAAGTTATTCGCTAACTTTAAGTAAATTAGAATATGCTAAATGTTTATATAATTTTAATACTTATGGTACCACAAGCGATGCTTTATCTATTTATGGTAATAGTATTACAGATGAAGAAGAAAATTATAATAAATTTGATAATACTTTTAAAGGCATAGATAATAATAATTTATTAAATTATTTAAATAATAAACTAACTTTATCTTATAGTTCGCTAAATAATTATAATAAATGTGCTTTTCGTTATTATTTAGCAAATATTTTACAAATAGATCCATTTACTGATACTTTTGATACTTTTATTGGGTCTTTATTTCATGATGTTTTAGAAAAGTGCTTAAATAATAATTTAGATATTGATACGGAAATTAGAAATTATTTAGCTAGTCACGAAAGAGAATTTACTTTTAAAGAAAGATTTTATTTAAATAAAGTAATTGATGAGATTAAATTTTCTTTTAATGTTATCAGAAGTCAAGATGAATATATTGGCTTAGATAAACACGCATATGAAAAGAGAATAGTTATTGATAAAAGTAGAGATATTAATATTTCTTTTAAAGGTATAATTGATAAAATTTTATATAAAGAAGAAGATGATAAAACTTATATAGCTATAATTGACTATAAAACCGGTTTTATTAATACTGACTTAAAATATTTACCATATGGCTTAAGTTTACAATTACCAATTTATTTATATTTAGTAAAAAAATCTAATTTATTTAAAAATCCTCAATTTGCTGGTTTCTATTTGCAACATGTTCTAAATACTAAATCTATTGATAAACTTAAAAATCATACCTATTTAGAACAAAAAGAAGCTGGGTTAAAATTAGAAGGATACTCTAATAGTAATATGAATACTTTAGCTAAGTTTGATAATAGTTTTGAAACAAGTAAATTAATTAAAAGTATGAAATTAAAAAAAGATGGTAATTTTAACGCCAATGCGAAAGTTTTAAGTGATGAGGAAATTAACAAAGTAATTCTTTTAACTGAGGAAAATATTGATAAATCTATTACTAATATTACAAGTGGTGAATTTTCGATTAATCCCAAAAGAATTGGTATGGATAAAAATATAGGATGTGAGTATTGTAAATTTAAGGATATCTGTTTTAAAAAAGAAGCTGATTTTGTTAAATTAAAAGAAATTCCTAATTTAGATTTTTTAGGAGGTGATGATAATGCCTAACTGGACTAAAGAACAAAGAGAAGCCATTGAAAAGGATGGCTCTAATATAATTGTGTCAGCTGGCGCCGGTTCTGGTAAAACAGCCGTTTTAACCGAAAGAGTAATTTATAAGTTACAAAAAGGTATTAAAATAAATGAACTACTTATTTTAACATTTACTAATGCTGCCGCGGGAGAAATGAAAGATAGAATACGCAAAAACATTTTAAAACATCCAGAACTCAAAGAAAACTTAGATTATTTAGAAAGTGCCTATATAACTACTTTTGATGCATATACTTTATCGTTAGTAAAAAAATATAGTTATCTTTTAAATATTAGTAATGATTTAAAAATAGTTGATTCCGGTATTATTTCGCTTTTAAAAAGTGATATTTTAGATGAAATATTTGAAGATGCTTATAAAAGTGGTAATGAGCTTTTTCAAAAACTTATTAATGACTTAACAATTAAAAATGATAATAATTTAAAAAGTGAATTACTTAAAATACTAGATAAAATAACTTTAAAAAGTAATCCTTTAGAGTATTTAGATAATTATTTAAATAATTATTTAAGTGATGATTCTATTGATAATTACATAAAAGAGTATGAAGAATATTTACATACTAAAATTAATAATTTAGAAAATTTAATCATGCAAATAGATGCAAGTATTTATTCTGATTATGCAACAAAAATGAGTGATGCTTTTGCTCCATTAATTTTCTCATCTTCTTATGATGAAATAGTAAGAAATATTCCAAATAGACTACCCAGTAAACCAAAAGATAGTGAAGACTTAGAGGAATTTAAAAATGCTTTTGATATAGAATATAAAGAATTTAAAAATGCCGTTAGATTTCTAAACAGTAATGAAATAAAAGAATCTTTTAATATTTTAAAAGAATATATGGCAGTCATTATTCCGATATTTAAAGAATTTATTATTAGACTTAATAATTATAAATTTAAAAATGATGTTTATGAATTTACCGATATTGCATCTTTAGCTATTAAATTATTAAAAGAACATGATTATATAAAAGAAGAATTAAAACATACATTTAAAGAAATACTAGTAGATGAATATCAAGATACTAATGATATTCAAGAAGAATTTATTAGTTTGATAGAGAATAATAATGTTTATATGGTTGGTGATATTAAACAATCTATTTATGGCTTTAGAAATGCAAATCCAAGTATCTTTAAAAATAAGTATGATAACTATAGTAAGTTAGAAGATGGTATTAAAATTGATTTACTGTCTAATTTCCGTTCGAGAAGTGAAGTAATAAATAATATAAATGAAATATTTTCATTTATAATGACGGATGATTTGGGTGGAGCCAATTACAAAATAGATCATCAAATGAATTTTGGTAATAACCTTTATGAAGAAAATAAAACTAAAGATGATTATAATTTAGAAATTTTAAATTATGAATTAAATGATGATTTTTCCAAAGAAGAAATTGAATACTTTATTATTGCCAAAGATATAATAAAGAAATTAAAAAACAATTATCAAGTATTTGATAAAGATACGGAAAAGTTAAGAAGTGCCACTTACAAAGATTTTTGTATTATTTTAGATCGGGGTAAAACTTTTCCTCTTGCCAAAAAAATCTTTGAATATTTAGGTATTCCTTTAACTATTTATGAAGATAAAGATTTAACTAATGAAATAGATACCATGCTTATTAGTAATATACTTAAGTTTATCTTAAAAATTAAAGATAAGTTAATAGATACTGAGTTTAAATATTATTTTATGAGTATAGCAAGATCATTTATCTTTGCTTATGATGATAATACGCTTTTAAAACTTATTACTAATAATACTTATATGGATACAGATATTTATAAAATTGCAAATACTATTGCTGATAGTTTAGATAGTTTAAGTAATTATGAACTAATAAGTAGAATAATTAGTGATTTTAATATTTATGAAGCCATTATTAAAATAGGTAATGTCGAAGATATTATTATTAGATTAGATAATTTACTTGATATTGCGAAAAATTTAGATATGATGGGTTATACTTATCGTGATTTTAATGAATATTTAAGAAGAATGTTAGAAGATGATAATAACAAAATTAAATATGTAAGTGTTATGAATAATCAAGATAGTGTTAAAATAATGAATATTCATAAATCTAAAGGACTCGAATTTCCTGTATGTTATTTTGCGGGTTTTCATAAAGAATTTAATCGGAAAGACATAGATAATAAATATTTATATGATAATAAATATGGGGTAATTTTACCTTACTTTGATGAAGGCCTTACAAATAGTATCTTAAAAGATCTAGCAAAAAATAAATATTTAATTAATGATGTATCAGAAAAGATTAGACTTCTTTATGTAGCTTTAACTAGAGCAAGAGAAAAAATGATTATTGTAACTAGTTTTAGAGAAGAAAAATATATAAGTAATTATAAATCATTCTTAGATATTTTAGAAAGTATAAAAAATAATTTCAATAAATATATAACCAATGTTAATTTAGATTTAATTGGGTTAACTAAAGATTATCTATATGGTGGTGCTAATAATAAATTAGAAAGTATTAATACTGATAAAAAAATTACTTTTAAAAGTCTAAATATACCTAATAAAGAAATAGAAACAAAGAAAGCCTCAAAAGAAATAAGTGTATTACTCACTGAAGATGAACTTAATATTTTAGCCTATGGTACTCATATTCATAAATATTTAGAACAAACTGATTTTCTTAATGTAGAAGATGATAATCCCTATAAAGATGTGATTAAATATTTAGTTAATAAATTAAATATTAATAAAGATACTAAAATATATAAAGAACATGAATTTATCTATAAATTAGATGATATAGAATATAAGGGTATTATAGATTTAGTTTTAGAAAATAATGATAATGTATTAATAGTGGATTATAAATTAAAAAATATTGATGATGAAAAATATATTGAGCAATTAAAAATATATTATGATTATTTAAAAACTATTTTTAAGAAAGAAATTAAAGTATATTTATTTAGTATAATAAATAAAGAATTAAAAGAAATTACTATTACTGAATGATAGTAATTTTTTAATTGCAAAAGTATTTAATAAATTGTATAATAGAGGCTGTTTTAGTTTAAGAGGTATTAAATGACAGAGTTAAGTTATGATAAATTAAAAAACTCTTCAATTGAAGAAATTTATGAATCTTTAAAAGAAGAATATATTAATATTTTTAAAAGTTACAATTATGCTTTTATTACTTTTAATGATTATTTAATTGTTATTAAAAATATATTAACTAATATTATTAGTGGTTTATTAAATAATCCTAATATTAATTATAAAAATTATATTTTAAAACAAAGTAAGATAAGATTAAATAATTACATTAAGAATAAAATAGAAAATGATAATATATCTATAATAAATGCTTATATTACTAATAATATAAATATAAATGATAATGAATTAAAAGAATTAAAAAAATTAATTCAATGGTTTCAAATAATCGATTATATTCCTGATCCTAGTATTATAATTGATTTAGTAACTAATAATCCAAAACTAAAAGAAATTTTAGCAAATATAGTGGCCAAAAATTTAAATAAAATTCAAAGTTTGGGCTTAGAAACTGTTTTTACGGATGAACTAACTTTTGAATTTTTAGATGTTTATTGTAATGTTTATAATATAGATGTAAATAGTGAATTAAATATTGTTGATGATTTTACTTTTAATAATGAAAATTGGCGCAGTACTTATCTTGGGGCTGATGCTATTATTAAAGAATTAAAGGGTCAAAAATTATATGTGTTAAGTAAAGAAGAAGAGCGAGACTTATTTATAAAATTTAAAGCCGGAGATGAAGAGGCGTATAATAAAATTTTATATCATAATTTACGTTTAGTTTTAAATATTGCTAATAAATATCTTAATCATGGCTTAGAATTTGCTGATTTAATTCAAGAAGGCAATATTGGCTTACTTACGGCTATTGCAAAATATGACGTTAGTAAAGGGTTTAAATTTTCCACTTATGCTACTTGGTGGATAAGACAATCTATAACACGAGCAATTGGCAATAAAGGGAAAGATATTAGAATACCTATCTATAAAATGGAAAAGTTAAATAAGTTTTGCCGTCAAGTTAAAGAATTAACAACTAAACTGGGGTATGAACCTTCATATGAAGAAATAGCCAAATATTGTCATTTAAGCTATGAAACAGTTAAAGAGAATTTTGTTCTTTTACAAAATCCTACAAGTCTTAATAGTAAAATAAATGATGAAGAAGATACGGAGTTAGGAGATTTTATTGCTAGTCCTGAAAATAGTGATTTAGAAGATACAATTATTAATGAAAATCTAGTTAATGAAGTTGAAGATTTATTAGTTAAAGCTGGATTAACAGAAATAGAACGAACAATATTAAAATATCGATATGGTTTAAAATATTCTGAAGAAAAACTTTTAAAAGAAATAGGTAAAATTTATGGTGTATCAAGAGAACGGATTAGACAAAAAGAAGCTAAAGCAATTATTAAGTTAAGAAAATGCTCTTTAACACGAAAATTTGCCATCTATTTAGATAATCCTGATAAAGCTGAAGCTCAAATTGAAAAATTACGTTGGTGGCATTATCAACATCCGCAATCAAATGTTGTTTATAATATTGATGTTAATAATTTAAATGTTTCTGATTTAAAAGAAAAGTCAATAAATATTCCTAAAAAATCTAAACGTAAACTAAAAACAATTTATCAAGTAATACCTTATTATTCAAAAGAAGAAATAAATCAAGTAATTGCTGAATTAAATGAAAAAGATAAAAAAATATTTTATTTAAGAAATGGTGATGATTTAGAGCATCCAAAGACTGTGGAAGAAGTTCACGATTTAAATTATTTATATAGTTTAGTTGTAGGAAAAATAAAAAGAAATTTAAGAAAAACTAAAAAAATAAAAACAATTTATGAATGCTTATATAAATATAGTAAAGAAGAAATTAATCAAGGAATCTCTATGTTAAATGATAATGATAAAATGATATTATATTATCGTTATGGTAACGATTTAGAACATCCTATAACAAGTAATTTATGGAATCCTTCCCAACATAGTAGATATTTATATGATACTATTTTTAGACGTATAGAAAGAAATATAAAGTTAGTTAGTCCAAAAATTACCGATTTACCAAAAAAGCCAAGAAAGAAGTCTTCAAAAAGAAAATTAAAAACAGTATATGAACAATTAAGTGATTATTCAAAAGAAGAAATCAATGCCGAAATTGCGAAATTAAATGAAGAAGATAAAAAAATATTTTATTTACGTAATGGTGATGATTTAGAAAATCCTAAATCTGTGCCAGAATTTTCTAATACTATGAAAAAAAGATATTATAATATAATTCTTTTGCTAAAAAAACACTTAGCACCAGAGCCATTATATATAAGAGGTACTATATTTTATCAATTGCATAGATATAATTCTAAATATACTAAAGAAGAAGTTTTAAATGCTATATCAATGTTATCTCCGGAAGAAAAAGAAATTATTATATCTCGTTATGGTGAAGATTTAAATATCAGAATAGATTGTAAAAATAGAAAGTATGATTATTCAAAAGTGAGAATGGTTTTAAATCATATTTTAAGTATTCTAGCTAATCCAGAAGAAAATAATGTACCAAAAGAATTAAGAGAGTTTTATTTGCGGGCAATTGTGTTATTAAAAACGCCATTATTTGTCAATTTATTACTTAATTTATCTGTTAAAGAAGCGATCGTTTTAGCAATAATTATATTAAGTTATTTAGAAAATAGAGAAATTAATTTACAAGATATGGCTAATTTATTAGAAATTGATATTGCTTATTTAAAAGAAATTTATTATAAAATGCTTGTAATGTTTAAGGAAAACATTAATGAATATTTAATTACTAACTTAAATGATTTTGAAAGATAAGTTTTTATTGAAAAAATGCTGAAATAAAGCTATAATAGAGAACAGCTTAAAAAGAAAGAGGCTAATTATGAGTAAGGATGCAATTTTTTGGGCAGAATATCAAGATATTTGGCAAGAATTATATCAAGAATTTGCTTATGCTTTTAAAAATTATGAAGAATATAGTTTAGTTATTAAAAATTATTTAAATAAAACTTTGACAGAAAATTATGAAAGTAATATAGAGATTGCTGATCTTTTAAAAGGAGCCAAAAAATTTTTGCGTAATATTATTCATCATAATTTATGTGATAATAAAATATTTATTATTTTAAACTATATTACTAGTAATATAGATTCTAATAAAGATGGTGAAATAGAAAAGTTAATAAATTGGTTTAAACAATTTTCTTATACTCCTTCTCCTAATGTTATTATTGATTTAATAGATCAAAGTTCTATTCTTAAAGAAACACTTGCTAATTTAGTAACAAATAATTTAGATATAATTAAAAAATATGGTTTAAATAAAGTTTTTGATAATGATTTATTAGTTTTGTTTATAGAAATATATTGTACGTTAAACAATATTGATTTGGATGCTGAAATAGATATAAATAAAAATGATGCTCCTAAAGATGAAAAAGAGCATATGGTTGATTTCATGCCAACTGGAGTAGAGGCTTTTATTTCAGAAATTAGGCAAAAACATTTAGAGGTATTAACCAAAGAACAAGAATACGATTTATTAATTAAAATTAAAAATGGTGATCAAGAAGCATACCGATATTTTTATGAGCATAATTGTCGTCTGGTAATAAGCATTGCCCGAAAATATAATAATCCCAAAGTAGAATATGAAGATTTAATTCAAGAAGGCTGTATTGGTTTAATGACTGCTATAGAACGATTTGATGTAGAAAGAGGGTTAAAGTTTTCTACTTATGCCACATGGTGGATAAGACAAGCCGTTTTACGGGCTTTATATAGATATGGTCGTAAGACAGGAGTATCTTTTAATAAAAACTATGATTTAATTCAATTTAGAAAAGACGTTGAAAAATTTGCTGATGAATTGGGAAAAATGCCATCCGATAAGGAAGTTGCTAGTCATCTGGCTATGTCTTTAGAAGAAGTACAAGAAAATAATCAATTATTACTTAATGATTGTAGTATTAATCAAACTGTTAATATGGAGTCCTCTGAAGAAATTGGCGATCTTATTAGTGATGATAATGTAAAAATAGAAGGGGATTTTATAACGCATAATTTAGCAAGTGAAATGCAAGAATTATTTGTAAAAGCTGGGCTTACAGAACAAGAAATAGTTATTCTAAATAATCGTTGGGGGTTAAAAGATTATGAAGAGAAAACTTTATCAGATATAGGCAAAATGTTTGGCTTTACGCGTGAAAGAGCCCGCCAACATGAAGCTAATGCAATAAAAAAATTGCGTAAATACGCAGGAACTAAAGATTTTGCCTTGTATTTAGATAATCCTGATGAAGCTTTAGAAAGAATAAAAAAATTATCTATTTGGCATAAGAATCATCCTAGTTCTTATATTGTATATGATATTGATGTTAGTGATATAAAAGAGGATGCTAAAGAAAAGAAAGCAAATTTATCTTGGGATACTAAAAAAAGAAAAAACATCAATTGTTTATATAAATTTCTTAAACAATATAAAAAAGAAGATATTGATGCTGTGGTAGAAACTTTATCAGATGAGGAAAAACAAATTTTGGCAATTTGCAATGATTATTTTAATAATCCTTCTCTTTATTCAACTTGGAATAGTGAGGCTGTTAAGAAAAAGTATAGTAATGTTCTTTCTAAATTGTATTATCGTTTAAATAATCGAGACAAAAAATTAAAAATTACTACTATTTATGATTTAGCCTTTTGCAAAAAAAATACGAAAGAAGAAATAAATTTAGCTATTTATATGTTAGAAAGTTGCGATCAAGAAATTATTAAACTACGTTATGGTAATGATTTAGAGAATCCAATTGTAAGTGATGAATGGAATTTTCAAAAATATGGTGATGTTTTTTATGAAGGTTGTGTTAAACATAATGACTGATAAGTAGAAAGGTGATATAATAAATATGCCAAATAAAAATTGTGGAAAGGA
>CANQDM010000012.1 GCA_947591505.1 uncultured Bacilli bacterium
CATGACCATCATATGTTAATCTATGCGACTTTCTATATTTAGTCCTTTTTGGCATCAACATCTGAAGTCGCCTCCTTTTTAACTAATTTTTTAGCAGGTAGGATTTCATCTTTATAAATCCATACTTTAACACCGATTTTACCATAAGTTGTATTTGCTTCACTTTGAGCATAATCGATATCAGCACGAATTGTATGAAGAGGAACAGTTCCTTCAGTATAACCTTCACTACGAGCCATTTCTACACCATTAAGTCTTCCAGATACTAAAGTTTTAATTCCTTTAGCACCAGCTTTCATTGTATCTCTGATTGCACGCTTTTGAGCTGCTCTAAATGGTGCTCTATTTTCGATTTGCATTGCAATATTATCGGCAACTAATTTAGCATTTAAATTAGGATTTTTTTCTTCTAAAATGTTAATAAATACTTCTTCATTAACAAGTTTAGCCACTTTCTTACGAAGTTTTTCAATGTCTTCACCACCGCGACCAATAATTACACCTGGTTTAGCAGTTTTAATTGTAACATCTACTCTATTTTTCTTTCTTTCAATAATTACAGAAGATATTGAAGCATCTTTTAATGTTTTTAAGATATATTCACGAATTTTAATATCTTTATTTAAATTAGTGGCATAATCTTTTTTAGCATACCAACGAGAATCCCAATCTTTATTAACACCTAAACGATATCCGACTGGATTAACTTTTTGTCCCATTATGCTTCACTTCCTTCCATAACTTTGTTATCAGTAACAACTACTTTAATATGACTAGTTCTCTTATCATGTCTATCAACATTTCCCCTAGATGCAAATTGAATTCTTTTTAATGTTCTTCCTGGATTGACAAAACATTCTTTGATAACTAAATCATCTTCGTTCATACTATAGTTATTAACAGCATTAGCAACAGCAGAGTTTAATACTTTAAGTATCATTCTACTTGCCTTTGTGTTAGTAACTTCTAAAATATTTCTAGCAGTTTTTACATCTTTGCCTCTAACTAAATCCATAGTCATACGAGCAAGACGAGGTTTAATAATAGCACCTTTATGAATTGCATAAGCTTCCATTATTTATTACCTCCACCAGCATGGCCAGTAAATTTACGAGTAAGTGCAAATTCACCTAATTTATGACCAACCATTTCTTCAGTTATATAAACTGGAATAAAATCTTTACCATTATGTACTGCAATTGTATGTCCTACAAATTCAGGGAAAATGGTACTTCTTCTTGACCAAGTTTTAATAACTGTCTTTTTATTTTCTTTATTTAAGTTTTGGACCTTTTTTAAAAGTGATTCTTCAACATAAGGTCCTTTTTTCAAACTTCTTGCCATATTGTCCTCCTATTTACTCTTCCTACTGATTATTAATTTTTCAGAAGCTTTCTTAGTTTTACGAGTTTTATGACCAAGGGCAGGTTTACCCCAAGGAGTCATAGGACTCTTACGACCAACAGGTGCTCTACCTTCACCACCACCATGTGGGTGATCGTTAGGGTTCATTACACTACCACGGTTAGTAGGTCTAATTCCCATATGTCTTTTTCTTCCAGCTTTACCTAAGTTAACTAGATTAACATCTTCGTTACCTACTACACCAACTGTAGCAATACAAGTACCTAATACTTTTCTTGTTTCACCAGATTGTAAACGAACAATTACATATTTACCATCACGGCCAAGGATTTGCGCACTTGTACCAGCAGAACGACATAATTCTGCACCTTTGCCTGGTTTTAATTCTAGACAATGAATCATTGTACCAACTGGAATATTTTGAATAGGCAAAGCATTACCAACTTTGATATCAGCACCTTCACCATTTTCAATTATCATATTAACTTTTAATCCTTGTGGCGCAATGATATATTTCTTTTCACCATCACGATAGTTAATTAATGCAATATTTGCATTTCTATTTGGATCGTATTCAATACTAGCTACACGACCAGTAATCCCAACTTTATTTCTTTTATAATCAATAACACGGTATTTTTTAGTAGCTCCACCACCAATATGGCGAACTGTCATTTTACCTTGATTATTTCTTCCACCAGTTTTCTTTACTTTAACAACTAAAGATTTAGTAGGATTATTTTTAACTGTTAACTCTTCGTTATTTAAAGTAGACATACCTCTGCGACCATTTGTCGTAGGTTTATAATGTTTTATTGCCATTTTTTAGAGCCTCCTATAAATCTATGGTAGAGCCATCTTTAAGAGTAACAATTGCTTTTTTGTATGTTTTTGTCATACCAGCATATCTACCCACTCTACGCTTTTTAGCTTTAGTATTTAAGGTATTAACACTTTTAACACTAACTTTAAATGCATCTTCTACAGCTTTTTTAATTTCATCTTTAGTAGCATCTTTAACTACTTTAAAGATATATACATTATTTTGTCTTTCAGCCATAGATTTTTCAGTAATAACTGGCGCTATAATAATATCACTATAATGTTTCATTATTTAAGCACCTCCTCAATTTCTTTTAATGCTTCTTCTTCAACTACTAAAGTATCAGCATTAACAATGTCATAACAATTTATTTCATCAGGCATTAAAACTAGAACATTTCCTAAGTTTCTTGTAGCCATATAGAAATTTTCATTTTCATCTTTAGTTACAAATAATATTTTGCCACTTAATTTTAGTGTTTCTAATATTTTAGTTACTTCACTAGTTTTTAAAGTGTTTAATTTAATATTATCGATAACTACTAGAGCCTTTTCTTTTGCTTTATATGTTAAAGCAGTTTTTAGAGCTAAAACTCTTTCTTTACGATTAATTTTAAATGAGTAATCTCTTGGACCAACACCTAGAGGAATACCACCACCACGCCATTGTGTAGCACGAATACTACCTTGACGAGCACGGCCAGTACCTTTTTGTTTCCAAGGTTTTCTACCTCCGCCAGATACTTCACTTCTGTTTTTTGTTTTTCTTGTTCCTTGACGCATACTATCTAGTTGTAAACGAATCATTTTCTTAAGTGCATCATCATTAGTTTCAATATTCCAAATTTTACTTTCAAGGGTTACATCTTTAATAGATTCACCTTTTATATTTTTAATACTTATCTTTGTCATAATATTTCCTTTCTAAAGCTTAATTGCTTTCTTCTGGAGTTTCTTCTTTAGTTTCTTCTTTTTCTTCAACTGCTTCTTCAGTAGCTTCAGTTGTTTCTGCTTCTTCTACAGTTTCAGTATTTTCAGTTTCTTCAGTATTTTCTTCTACTTCTGAAGTTTCAACTACTGGAGTATCTTCCTTAACATCTTCAACTGCATCTACAACAGTTTCTTCTTCATAAGTTAAAATTTCTTTAGGACTAGCCTTTCTTGAATTTTTAACTGCAGTTCTAATATAAACTAAAGAATTTTTTGCACCTGGAATATTGCCACTTACTAAGATGTAATTATCTTCGGTATTTGCTTCAATAATCTCAAGATTTTGAATTGTTACCGTTTCAACTCCCATATGTCCTGGAAGTTTTTTACCCTTTAATACTCTTTTTGGAAGCATTGTACCTAAAGAACCAGGTCCTCTATGATAATGTGATCCATGTCCCATAGGTCCACGAGAACCGTTCCATCTTTTGATAACACCTTGCATTCCTTTACCTTTTGAAGTACCAGTTACATCAACAACTTCTCCTACTTCAAAAATATCTACCCCTATTTTATCTCCTACATTATAAGCGCCTTCAACATCTCTAATTTCTTTTAAGAAGCGCTTAGGTGTAGTGTTTGCTTTTTTTGCGTGTCCAGCTTCAGCATTATTAACACGACTTTGTTTCTTTTCAAATACGCCAAGTTGAATAGCATTATAACCATCTTTTTCAACTGTCTTAACTTGCATTACTACATTTGGTTCACAAGATACTACTGTAACAGGAATTAATTTTCCATCTTTAGTAAATACTTGTGTCATGCCAACTTTGCGTCCTAAGATTCCTTTCATAATTTTACTTTCCTTCCTTTATTATAATTTTATATCGATGTCAACGCCACTTGGTAAATCTAAATGAGTTAAACCATCAATTGTTTCCTTACTAGGATTTTTAATATCAATAAGTCTCTTATGTGTTCTTCTTTCAAATTGTTCACGAGAGTCCTTATTATTGTGGACAGCTCTAAGTACTGTAAACTTCTCAATTTCAGTTGGAAGTGGTACAGGACCAGATACTTCACCACCAGTTCTTTTCACAGTTTCCACAATTTTAGCAGCTGCAAGATCAAGTACACGATGATCATAAGCTTTCAAATTGATTCTAACTTTGTTATTTGACATTCTACCATGTCCTCCTTTCGTCTATATCTAGTATAGACTTGCTCCACCCGAATTCCCTAAAACCTATAAAAAGTTTTAACAACTCTTCCTAGTGTATCAGCAACCTCGCGCATCATCGCAGTCATACGATTAACATTATAACACAATAATTATATGAAATGCAACCATAAATTTGACAAATTTGTGCATAAAAAAATCTTAAACTTTTGTCAAGTCTAAGATTTTAATTTTTTACATAGTCATTAAACTTTGCATTAATGACATTAAAGTACTGTTATTATATAAGTTTTGCATTATTGTATTGTAATCAGCATCAGTCATTTTATCTAGTTCAACATAATTACTAACATTTTTAGATGTAACTTTATTAATATTCTTCATTGTATAATCAGCAGTTAATGATAAACTATTACTATCGTCACTAAACTCTAGATTCACATTTCCTTTTTCTGCTTCTCTTTCTAAATTAAGTTTAATATTAGTACCATATACATCAAAAGTTAAATTAAGTGTATTTTTATTATTTTCCGTTTTTGTTTCTAAAATTATATCTAAACCAGTATCTTTAATTGCTATTGTAAAATTATTATCACTCATAATAATATAACCAATAACTATTTTATTATCATTATTATTAAGTACTATATCAAACTTATCTACATCAGATTTATTTAATTCTAGAGCACTATCATTAATTTTTATATTAGCTTTTTCTAATTTTTTAGTAGACTTATTAATATATATTTCACTTATAAATGTTCCTTCTTCTTCGGTAATATTATCTTTAGCATTTTCTAATGCTTCTTTAACATCACTACCTACTATAGAATTTAAAGCATTTATTAATTTTTCATCTTGTAACATATTATTTAAGACATCTAATTCTAGATTATACATATCTTTACCAGTCAATGTTAAGACATAAACCTTAGTATTTACATTATTAACTTTTGCTTCTTTAGTAGTAAAGTAATCTTCTTTTAAAGATGATTTTATTATATTAGCCATTTCACTAACTACTACTTTATAACTTTCAAAATCATATGCTTGCCATAAATTATCAATTCCTGAATCTGCTGGCATTTTAATAGATTTACTATATAAACTATTTAAATCAAGATAAGCATCCTTATTATTTAATATTAAATCTGCTTTAACTAAACTACCATTATTATATTTAATATCATAAGTCATATTACTTACTTTATTATTATAGTCCATTTCCATATCCATATTAATATTCATTTTATTAAGTAGATTAGCTAAAGATTTCATACTACTATCACTAGTTGTCATTTTAGCACTTATATTAGCATTTATTCCAAGAGGTTTATTTAATTCTTCTTCTACATTATTAATATTAGTAATAGCATTACTAGCAAAGTTATCGATTGCTTGATAATAGACATTTTTAGTATTTCCACCATTTAAAAACCAAAGAACTCCTAAAACAACTCCAACTACTATTAGTACTCCTAAAACTGCTAAAGTAACTATTAATCCAGTGTTTTTCTTTTTATCACTACTTACTGGTGGTACTACTCCTGCATTATTAGAATTTTCGACAGTTGGAACTGATTGAACTTGTTGCTCAGGCATAACTGGTTGAACATTACTTTCAACAGGTGTTACATTTTCTTGATTTACTGGTTCAGTATTTCCTAAACCATTTTGAACATTATTTTGCTCATTATTCATAACTCACACATCCTACTCCTATTTTAAATATATTATAAAATTATTATTTTTACAAGTAAATTATTTTAATAAAATTTCTGTTTCTTTCATTTCTTCTGGTACTGCAATATCCATATATTCTAGAATAGTTGGAGCAACCATTGTAAGACTACCAAACTCTTGTAATTTAACATTTTTATCTCTTATAATAAATGGTACTTTACTAAGTGTATGGGTAGTAACCTTATTACCATTATCATCAATCATAATATCAGCATTACCATGATCAGCTAAAATAATTACTTTATAAAAATTATCATCAGCTTTTTCAATAATTTTATCTAAACATAAATCTACAGCCATACAAGCTTTAACTGTCGCATCAAAATCACCCGTATGACCAACCATATCTGGATTAGCAAAATTTACTAAAATAAAATCATAATCTTGCCCCATACATTCAATACATTTTTTCGTAACACCAACGGCACTCATTTCTGGCTTTAAATTATAAGTTGCTACTTGTGGTGATGGTATTAAAAATTCACTACATTTACTAATTTTACCATTGTATCCACCATCAAAGAAATAAGTAACATGAGGAAACTTTTCGGTTTCAGCAATTCTTGCTTGGGTTAAGCCTAATTTTTCAAAATATAAACCTAGCGGATTGTTAATAACTGGATCTTCTATAAAATTATTAGTAGGTATATCTTTATCTATTGGTAAGAATGAATATACTTCTAAATTATCCATCTTATAAGTATGAAATTCGGCAAAATTGGGATCTACAAAAGATTTTAATATTTGTTTAGCCCGATCTGCTCTGTAGTTCATCCAAATTAAGACATCACCATTTTTAATTAAAGAATTAGGATCTACTACAATAGGATTTAAAAATTCATCAGTTATTCCTTTTTCATACATTGCATTAATTATTTTTTTAATATCACTATAATTATTGCCAACACCTCTAGTAACTAGTTCATAATATTTTCTTGTTCTATCATAATGTTTATCCCTATCCATTGCATAATATCTACCACAAATGGTAGCAATATTTCCAACTTTACTATGTTTAATAGCATCTTCAATTTGTTTTATATAAGTATATGCTGAATGCACACCAGTATCTCTACCGTCAGTAATTAAATGATAATGAATTTTGGTAAAACCATTTTTAACAAGAATATCATGCATCTTTAAAAAATCATCTACTCCCGCATGAACATTACCATCACTACATAAGCCCATAATATGAATATCTTTATCTTTATTTAATAATAATTTATTAAAAGTTTCATTTTCAAGTACATTACTAGCTAGAAAATCATCCACTAAAGTTTCATTTTGTTTAATTAAACGACCTGCACCAATAGTAGTATGTCCTGTTTCACTATTACCAAATTGTCCTTCATGAAGACCTACTGCTTCTTCAGATGCAGATAACACAGAATGCGGATACTCTGCCCATAGTTTGTTAAAACATAACATATTAGCTGATTTAATCGCATTACCCCGTTCTTCTTCTCTTAAACCAAATCCATCTAGAATTATTGTTAATACCTTTTTCATTTTATAGTATCACCTTGCTAGTAATATATCACAATCAAAGAAAAATTACAATTTACACTATCCAAAAATAAAAGAAGTTATTATCCTTCTCTTATTAATTATATACTAAATTATTATCAACTTTTAATTTATCTGCTAAAGTTGTTATATATTCAGCATTAGTTGGTTTATCTCTATTAATATTTAAACTATTACCAAAAACAGCTTCCATTAAATTTATATCTCCTCTACTCCAACTTATTTCAATAGCATGTCTAATTGCTCTTTCTACTCTTGTTGGAGTTGTATCATATTTCTTAGCTATTTCTGGATATACATCTTTAGTTATATAAGTTACACTTTTTCTATTACTATATACTATTTCTATACCTTCCTTAATATATTGATAACCTCTTACATGAGATGGAATACCTAAATTATGTAATAAATCAGTAATAATTGCTTCTTGATTAAACAATTTACCATTTTTATTGGTATTATTTTTCATACTCATTGAAAGTATTCTTTTTTCTAAACTAATATAGTTAACTGGTTTTAGCATATAATAATTAATGCCATAACTATTAGCTTCCTCTAATATACTTTCATCTTTAAAATTAGTAGTTACTATAATATTCTTAAAGATCTTTCTTTTGTCAAGTTCACTAAGAATATACAAACCATCTAATTTTGGGAGAATTAAATCCATTACAATAACATCAATATCTTGAGTGTTATTAATAATGTATCTAAGGCCTTCCTCTCCATCGTTAATACATGCTACTACTTTAATTACTTCATGACTGCCAAAATACTTCTCAATATCTTTAGTCATTGATTTATTACTATCAATGACTAAAACATTAATACTATTTTTCATCATCTTTCTCCTTTTTCTAAAAATAATATTTTGTACTGCATGTAAATCCATTATAAAAGATTATTTGACAAAAAGCCATAGGAAGTTTTGACAAGTTTTGTCAATTCATGTAAAGTTGTGTCGAAATATGACGAAAATATTAAAAAACAGATAAATTTTTATTTTTATCTGTCACATTTTGTTTGTTGAGGATTAGTTAAATATTCTAATCTTTGTAATTCCATATAATAAGCATTCTTTATATCTTGTAAAGAACAATCTATTATTAAACAAGTTCCTCTTTCACCACTCAAAATTCTGCCTATATTATAATCTACTAAAAATGTATTTATATAGTCAATAACTCTTCTTGCTTCTTCAAATGATAATAAAATTGGTAAATCAAATGTGTTACTTTTATTGACAAATTCTTCAAATGTAAGATATGAATTATTTTGATAAATACCTGCTTGAATATCATATATATACTCTAGTTCTAAAGGATTATCTTTATTTGTTTTCAAATGTGCTGCTATTAACTTAGGAAATACTTCTTTAATAAATTTAATAAATGCAATAGAAACAGTTTCATCACTATAACTATTTTCAAAATCTAATTCTGCAGCAAGATAAGAAGTAGTATTTTTTATAACATCATCATTAATTGCTAGTATATCTTCCCCATTATTTTCATAAAAATTTACAACTTTTTCCATAACCCACCTCAATAAATATTATTTTAATGTTATTTAATATTAATGTCAATTATAAGATTTTTTGAGAAGTTTTAGTTAGAACTTCCAATCTTTGCAATTCCATATAATAAGCATCAATAGCATAATCAATATTAGTATTAAAATTGATACTAAAGCCAAATTTATTACTTGAAATATTACCTAAACCATAATCTTCAATAAATGATTTTAAATAACTTATTAATTCTATGTATTCTTCTTTGTTAGTAACCACTTCATTTAAAAATAATTTAGCAAATGGTGTTTCTGGCATAGCAAAGATAATAACACCCATTTGATTCATAATGGCATATTCTAATTTAAAATTATTATCTTTGTTTTTTGAACTAGCTATTTTAATCATATGTGGATATATTTCATTAATAAAATAATTATACAATTCTGTTCCTTTATCAATTGAATTTATATCATTATTTTGAACTATTTTTCTTATTTCTGGATAAGTATAATTAGTTACTATTTGTTCTTTACTTTTAAGTTCTTCTTCAAAATATTTTTTTAACTCTTCACTATACTTCATTTTACTACCTTCTTTAACTCACTAATTTAATTATATATTATAAATATTAATTAGACAATTCATTTTCTTTAATATATTCTAAAGCTTTTAATTTACCTGAAGCAACATATTCTAAAGTAGCACCGCCACCACTAGAAAGATAAGTAAATTTATCTTGGTAGCCAAAAGTGTTTACTGCTGATACAGAATCTCCTCCACCAACAATTACTTTAGCATTACTTTTACTTAAATCATTTAATAAATTACTCGTACCCATTTCATATCCTGCTTCTTCATATTTACCACAAGTACCATTTAAAAATATTACTTTAGCACTATTAATAATATCTTGTTCATCAATTAAATTATCATAGATAATATCATTATCTTTTATTTCATTTAATTTAACTTTGATATTTTCATTGTTTCTTTTAACTATAAAAGTATCACTATAAATTAATTTATCACTATAATTTTTTAAAATATTTTTAACACTAGCAAGTACTTCTTCATCAATACTTACTAAACTATTGCCAATATTATAACCTTTAACTTTTAAGAAAGTATTTAAAATACCTCCAGTTAAAATTAATTTATCACATTTTTGTAACATACCTTCAATTATTTTAATCTTATCATCTACTTTAGCCCCACCCATTATAACTAGAAAAGGATGACTATTATTTTGAATTAAGATTTCTAAATTCTTTAATTCTTTTTCTACAAGAAAGCCTAAATAAGTAGGCAAGTATTTAGATAATGCAGCGGTAGATGCATGAGCACGATGTAAAGAACCAAAAGCATCAATAACAAAAACATCAGCAAAACTAGCCCAATATTTAGCAAGTTCTAAATCGTTAGCACTCTCCCTTTTTTCTGATATATCTGTATATCTTGTATTTTCTACTAGAAAGCATTTCTTAGAAGAATTATTTATATCACTTAAATCTAGGGGATTAGAAATAAAATCTAAATCAAGATAGTTTTTTAAATATTCATATACTATTTTTAAACCATTTTTATTCTTATCTTCTTCAGTTTTTACTCTCCCAAAATGACTTAAAATAATTACTTTATTATTGTTATCTAATAGATATTTAATTGTATCTAAACTTTTAGTAATTTTACTATAATCACTAATGTTACCATCTTTAACTGGTACATTAAAATCGCATCTTAAAATAATTCTTTTATTTTGTAAATTTGCTTCACTTAAGTATTTCATACTATCACCATTTTTATTGTATCAAAAAAAGTCAAGTAATTAAACTTAACTTATAGATATTTGACATAAATTTTATGATTCTTCAAAAATGTAATTATCACAATGCTTTTTTACATATTTTAAATCCTTTTTATCTTTTACAACCCAACCTAATATTATTTTATTATTTCTTAATTTTAATATTTTTTTATTTTCCAAACAATCTACATTGCAAGAATAAAAATCAGGTTTAGAAAAACAACTATAAAATATTCTTAAATTAAAAAATAAACGATAAAAAAATTTTTTAGAATACATTAAAAGCTGACCTCTTAAAATATTTGGACAATTTTTTCTAAAATAATTAATGCTTCTAGCTCTAAAACTTTTTACAGCTACTTCTCCTTGATAGTCATTTAACATATTTATTAGATTTCTCTCTAATTTTCCTACTAATCTATCATATTTTATTTCTATTATAATTGGGACTTTTCCATTAACTAATTTTAAAACATCTTTTAACAACGGAATTTTATCTTTAGAATTAGGAAAATGAAACTTTTTTATATCATCATAATTTAATTTTTTGATTTTTTTATTTATATTAAATAATCTTTTTAAATTACTATCATGTATTACTATTATCTTATTATCTTTTGTAAGATGAACATCTAATTCAATAGCATAGTTGTTTTCAATTGCCAATTTAAATGCTGAAATTGTATTTTCATAGATATCTTTATTATTAAATAAACCCCTATGAGCTATAGGTAATTTCATTAAAAAATTATTCTTCTTATCCATTAAAACACCACTTTTCTAAAATATTTAGCCATTAATATAATAACAAACAATGTATACAAATCAACATTAAATAATAAAAAGACTCTGTAAATACAAATATAATTTTCATTATAGTCTATGATTAACTTTTAAATTTAATCTAATGATGAGATAAAATTTAAAATAGATGTTACAACTTCTTCAACAGGTTTTTCAAGCCAATTATTTTTAGCCATATTAAGCATATTTTTAAATTTTTTATTATTAAAAATTGCTAAAAAACTATCATTTAATTCAATTAGATTATTTTCCTCTATTAATATATCTTTAAATACTAATTTATCCAAGTATTTTACAAAGCGTTTATTATCAAAATTTTTTGTACGAATTAAATAATAAATATCAAAAATATCTTTATATCTTGTTGATGTAATACCAAATTTTAATAGTGATTTTATTTTTTCAACACATATTTGCTCTTTGGAATTTGCAAATAATATAACTCCTTTAGAAAATTTACCAACATCAAAACATAATTCATCTTGTTTTACATCTATATCTTTATGAACACCAATATCTAGTTTAGTAGAAAAAGCATTTCCAAAATTATCATAAATTTCAACAAAAACTCTTTTTCCATCATAATCCTGATGATGTAACTTTTTAATAGGTGCTATAATTTTAATTTTAATATCTTTATCACATAATTTTTCTATAAATTTTTCTATAGCTTTATCATCTAAAGAGTATTTAATAAAATCAATATCTAAATCTTGTGTTGCTCTTCTCTTGTCTTTTGTTATTTCCATCATTACTACTCCACCTTTAATAGTTACATTCTGATTAAAACTTTTTTTACTTATTTGAAGTAATATGATATCTTGGCAAACTCGCGAAATGGCATTAGCATTAGAATAGCCATCATTTAAATAATCAATAAAAATTGAATTTAAATTCATTAAAATACCTCTTTCATTATAACATCATATAAATAACTTTCAATTGCAAAGCTGCTAATATAAAAAGCTATTTTTTTTGTATTTAAAGAATCTTTAATATCTCGATAATTTTGAATAATTTCTTTATAATAATCAAAACCCATTTTTTTTCTATTCCTTATTAATTCTATCAACATTCTTTCTTTATCATATATTTGAATTTCTACGCCATTTACTTTTAAAGTTGATTTTCCTAATTCAAAAATATTATCTTGATAGTATGTAACCTTAATTTTATTATTTTTAATTTTAGTAGTATTTCTTTTTAAGGCAAGACATTCTTTATCTGGAATAACATCTGTTAAATTATGATAATAAAAAGCACTATCCATTGTAAATATTGCATTAGGATATTTTTTTGTTATTACTTCTAAATAATTTATATTTTTTTGATCACTATAAATTCCCTTTTCTATTTTAAAAAGTTTTCCCATTTTAATTAATTTCTTAATTTTATAATCACTTTTATATTGTTTAATAAGTTCATTATAAAGCAATACCAATTTAATCACCTCTAAAAGCAATTTTAAAGTAAAATGCCACAAATGTCAACCTAATGTGGCATTTTACTTTAAAATTGCTATATATTATATGTATTTTGGCTATAAAAAAACGCCTACGAACTAATCATTCGCTAGCGCAGTCTAACAAATAAGGGCAACGCAAAAGCATTGCTTCCTACACACTTAGTATATTATAAATTTTTTTATTTTACAAGTTTATTTAAACATTGCTTTAGCAGTTCTTAACATTTGGGCAGTATAACCAAGTTCGTTATCATACCATGCAACTATTTTATATAATCTTTTTCCATCTACCTCAACAAAATTTGTAAGTAGACCATCTACTAAAGCACCATATCTTTTACCAATGATATCAGATGATACGACAGGATCTTTAGTAAACTTTAAAGATTCACTTTGATGTGATAAAAATGCATTATTTATTTCATCTACTGATGGTGTATTTTTTAATTCTAAAGTTACATCTATAAGTGAACCATCAGGAACAGGTACACGATAAGCAAGACCATCAAGTTTTCCTTGTAATTCAGGAATAACTAAACCAATAGCAGATGCTGCCCCAGTTGTTGCCGGAATAATATTTTGACTGGCAGCTCTACCACGTCTAGCATATATTCCTTTTTTATGTGATATATCGAGTGTCTCTTGATCATTAGTGAATGCATGAACTGTACTCATAAATCCTTTTTCAATACCAAATTCATCATTGATAACTTTTAAAACAGGCGCAAGACAATTAGTAGTACAAGATGCACCAGATACCACTACTTCACTTCCATCTAAAATATTATCATTAACACCATAAACAATTGTCTTCATATCACCTTTACCAGGCGCTGATATCAAAACTTTTTTAGCCCCAGCTTCAATATGCTTATGAGCATCTTCTAATTTAGTAAATACCCCAGTACATTCTAAAACTAAATCAATATTTAATTCTTTCCAAGGTAAATTTACTGGATCTTTTTCGGCATATACCTTTATTTTTTTAGTACCAGCAATTACTAAAGAGTCTCCTTCAAAAGATATTTCATCTTCGTGAAAAGATCTATGAACTGTATCATATTTTACTAAATGACATAACTGTTCTGCATTTGTTAAATCATTAATTGCTACAATATCAAAATCACTTCCCGTAATCATTTCTCTAAAAGCAATTCTGCCAATTCTACCAAAACCATTAATCGCTACTCTAATCATTAGAACCTCCTATAAATTCTCTTAAAATTGAGTCTTCATTTACATATTCTCCCGGAATGGGATAAAACATTTTTAAAAAATTTAATAATCTTCTTGCTTCTTCATAATAGTCGCTTTCCACACTAATTGATCTTAAAAGTGGTTCAGCATAAACTTTTTCGACGCCTATTTCATAAGGTAAAGCGGTATTAATTATGACATCTGCTTGATGAATAAATGGGAATATATTTTTTTCTTCCCCATTTCTAACACTCTGCCATGAATGAATTGTATTATTAACATCATAATTTCTTGTCCTATTATCTCTAATTATTCTTCTAATTAATCTTAAATCAACTGTTGAAATATAATTATGTTTATCAATATTTAAAGGAATAAATGGACTTAAATAGATTTTATATTTATTTTCTGATGGAATACTGGGAAGTAAATCATCATTAATAGCATGTAACCCTTCAATTAAAATTATACTATTATCTTTAAGTTTAACAAAATTATTATTATACTCTTTTTTGCCTGAAACAAAATTAAAGGTTGGCATATTAACTTTTTCGCCTGCTAATAATTTTTGCAAAACTTCATTAAATAATTTTAAATCTATTGCCGTTAAACACTCAAAATCATAATTACCGTGTTCATCTTTTGGCGATTCATCTCTTTCCAAGAAAAAATCATCAGTTGATATTTTTATTGGTTCATATCCTTGCGCCATTAAGAATGATGATAATCTCTTACAAGTTGTTGTTTTACCAGAAGAAGAAGGACCCGCGATTAAAACAAATTTAATATTTCGATTATTTGTTATTTCTTTTACTACATTTGATATATTTATATTAAATACAAGTTCACATGATTTAATAAAATCTTTTATTTTATTTTCACTTACAGTTTTATTTATTTCTGTAACATAACTCATATTTAAGGTTTCTAACCAATTCTTACCTACTAAATAAGAGTTAATTATATTATCATAGTGAACATATTCTGGAAGTTCACCATTAGTTCTACTACTAGGTATAATAAATACTAATCTATTTCTACCTAAATAAACGATATCATATTTAGTTATACTCCCAGTTGAATATGGCATATCAGAATAGAAATAATTATAATGACCATTTAGTTCATAAAGTGTTACAACTTTATCAGATATATTTTGAATATTTAAAGCTTTTTCTTCATGATGATGTTGTTCATAATACATAATAGCTTCTTTTTTCTTAACATTTAGCTTTTTAAAAACAATATCATCTGATATTATTCTTGCCATAACCCCTTTTATTTTTGCTAAATCTTCTTGAGTTATCATATGATCACCTATGATTTCACCAAGGAAACCTTTTGGTACACTATGTTGATAGGTTATTTCTAAATTAGGGAAGACTTCTTTTAAAGCTACTTCAAAAATAAATTCTAAGCCGCTTTTATATATTTTATTGCCAGTTAAATCATTTAAATCGATAAAACTAATTGTAGCATCTTCCGTCACTTTTTCATTCAAGCCAAAAAATTCGTTATTTTTCTTAACTCCTAATATATCTTTTTCCAAATTAAACCCCTTACTAATTTCATAGTAAGTTGTATTATTTGAAAATTCTTTAGTATCACCATTTGCTAATGTAATTTTTATTGTTTCCATAGCCATGTCCCTTTACTATAAAAAATTTTATCACAAATTAGATATTTTTTGAATAAAAACTTACTATTTTTTATATTATAATTATAGGTGAAATAATGAATATAATTCCAACAGTAGTAGAAAAAAGTAGTAATAGAGAATATGCATATGATTTATACTCAAGACTTTTAAATGATCGCATTATATTTTTAAATGGCGAAATTAATGATAATGTCGCAAGTATTGTTGTATCTGAACTATTATATTTAGATAGCCTAAATCATCAAGATATTTATTTATATATTAATAGTCCCGGTGGTTCAATTACGAGTGGAATGGCTATCTATGACACGATGAATTATATTAAAAGTGATGTTAAAACTATTTGTATAGGACTAGCTGCTTCAATGGGTGCATTTTTACTTGCAAATGGGACAAAGGGTAAAAGATGCAGTCTACCTAATTCCGAGATTATGATTCATCAACCTTTAGGTGGTACTCAAGGACAAGCAACAGATATAAAGATTGCTGCTGAAAGAATATTAAAAATTAAAAGAAAATTAAATAGAATTCTAGCCGATGTTACTGGTAATAAATTAAAAAAGATTGAAAAAGATACGGAAAGAGATAATTTTATGGATCCGGAAGATGCATTAAAATATGGACTTATAGATGAAATAATAAAATAGTAATAGTACCTGTTAAGATACTATTTTTATTTCCATTTAATTATTGTATCACCTTCAGCTGATAACATATATTTTTCTTTAGCATATCTTGCTAAATAACTACTATCATGAAGTTTAGTTATCTCGGCATTAAGTTTTACTTCATCATCTAAAAGAGCGGTATATTTTTGGGAAAGTTCAGCTTCATCTTTTCTATTTTTAAGTATTTGTTGCCAATCTTTATAAACACTGCCAACTAAAATAGTTAACAATATCATTATTGTTAGAGTAATTAATACTAGTCTTTTTTTCTCTTTTTTACTCTTTTTTATATGCATAATCTATATATTCCTATTCTTCTTTAAGATTAGCATATCTATAAATAGTTTTCAATGTCTAAAAATTCTTTTGACATTAATTTTACTTAGGAAATTTTTATAAATTAAATAGCCTATAAAAAAACCAACAAATACCATTAAAATAAAATAGATATGAAAGTATCCTTTATTTAAATGATAAAAGATAATAATATAAATAATAGTCATATCTATTACATATATAAATGTTAAAATATGTTTTAAATATAATTTTAAATCTTTAATTAAATAAAAATTAAACACTGTTAAAAAATAAAAGAATATACCATATAAAAAAGATACTAAAAAAGAAATTAATTGCAAAGTACTACTCATTATTTAAATAATTTGGAAATTAAACTTTCTTCTTTAGTCTTTTTTATATTTTCAATGTAGGCAAAACTATTAAGATTGCCTTTTATCTTAACATTACCATCATGAGTATCTAATTTAACTATTTCTAAATTTTCACCTTTTAGAAGAATTGTTCCCATATTAGATTCCATTAAAAATTCTTGATCGTCAAAACTAACTATTTTATTAATACCACTTAAATTAATAATACTACGATCTACTACTTTTATTTCATGGCTACCATAATTATTTAAATCCATAACACTTTCCATAATTCCTCCTAGAAAATAATATGATTACAAATAAAAAAATAGTACCAAAAGCATATATGGCACTATTTAAATTACTTTTTTATTCTTCTGTTGGATTGTTGTATTCAGCAAGAATTTTTTCTTCGATCATTTCTCTAGTTTCTTTATTAGTAGGATGTGCTACATCAACAAATTTGTTTTCGCCAATTTTATCATTTGGCATAGCGCAGAACATTCTATTTTCTCCTTCAATAATTCTAATATTGCTTACAGCGAAGCAATCATCAATAGTTATTGTAGCATAACCTTTGACTTTAGACCCTTCTCTTTCAACTTTGTGAACTCTTACTCTTGTAATTTCCATATACAATCACTCCTATTCTTGATTACTCACAAGCTACTTTAATTGTAAAACATTGGCAAGATTTTTTCAACTCTTTTTAGATAAATTTTATTTTAATATCACCAGTAATATAATCATTATAGGAAAAACTTTTTTCAACACCTTCGTATATTATTGAAAAAATATTAGGATAAGTTTTATATAAAGTACCTTCATAACGATTTATTTTATTGCGAAGACCATAGACAGTAACTATAACTTTTTTATTTAAATTACTTTCGATTTTTTGTCTAACTAAATCTATATTCATTATCTTGGATACCCCACATACATAAGGCCATTACCAATAATGCCACCCATACCATCTTTGCCATATTTAGTTTTTTCTAACACTTTCTTCAAATCTATTTCTTTATTTCTTTCTGTTAGAGCAATAGTGACCGCAATAATAGCAGGATCTAAGGCATGAATATTTACTCTTTTTGGACTTGATGCATAATTTGCACCAGCTTTAATTAATTCCTCATAATTACTTTGACAAGCACCAGCAATAATAACTAATTTTTCGTGACTCTTTTCATAATTTCTAGCAGCTTTAACTGCTTTAATAAAGTTTTTCGTATTTTTATAACTATCTAGATTAGTAATACTTTCACCCTTTTTTAAAGCATCATGCCCCGTAATAATTAGGATATCCGGTTTATATTCTTTTAAAAGTAGACCAACTTGTTCATACATATCTTCTTCTTTAATCTTTTTACCAATTGCATATACCCCAATATGTTTATAATATTTTAAACATTTTTCTAAATATTCATTATCTCCATCAATATGTAATATTTTACCTGGTAAATAAAAATAATCATCTTTTTCTTTTATTTTAGCACTTCTTACATCATCGTTATAACTTTCTTCTTTAGGTTCTTCACATTTAACTAAATCTGAATACTCACTATCAGCATATAATCTAACTTCCGCACCTTTTAAATAATAAATACCATTTTTTATATTAATAACTTTAAAAACTGTATCATTGTTATAACTTTTTCTAGTTACAAAATCCCCTTTATTAATTTCCAAACATATCACCAGTAAAGTATATGAAAATTTAATTAAAAAAAGCACTTTTTAAAATATCAATTTTTAACTTAATTCTCTTTTAAACTTATTTAATTAGATTATTAAAATATTCACAAGAATCATTATCTAACTTTATATTAGGGTCTACTATAAATTCATTAAATGAGAATCTATCTTTGTAACATTTTAATACATTAAAATCGTCACTTTTATAAATATCATACATTCTATTCCTATTTCTATCCATATATACTATTTGATTTAATACATCGAGATAATTTAATTGATGTTCTCCTTTAATATCTTCTTCTAAATCATAAATTATGCCATCTTTTTTCATTTCAATTTTATTTATACCATAGAAATATTTTTTTATGTCACCAGATTCATAAATTAATTTTAATTTATTGTTATTAGTAGTAACTTTTATATCAGAAATAATCTTTTCTTTAGTAATTCCTAATTTTTTATCATATATTGGATTATAATTACTTTGTAAATAATCATATATATCATAATGCATATAACCTTGTTTTATTTCACCGGTATACTTACATTTTGTATAATAGTAATAATTATCTTTACTACCAATTAATGTTTTTTCATTATTCTCACAATGTAAATCACTAAATATTAAGGTATTTTCAAAAATATCATGACCTATTCTATAAATACTATAAATAGTACTTAAAATAGTTATTATTAAAATAATATAATTAATTATTTTTCCTTTATAGGTTAATTCAAATAAAAGATAATTAACAAATTTATCAACAAATTTTATTTTAAAAATGAAATAGACAATTATTGCCCCACTGGTATTTAATATGATGTCATCAATATCAAAACAACCTTTACCAATAAATAATTGTAAAACTTCAATTAAAATAGATACTAATAATATTGTAAGAATAAATCTAATATTTTTCTTATATTTTTTAAAAAGTAAAGGAAGCAAAATTGCTAGTGGTGTGAGCATTAAAAAGTTGCCTAATATATTATAAAGACCATAGCCCAAACCATATTCACTTGTTAATAATTCTTTAATAGAACTAAAAGGAATTACATTATAATAATCATTAAGAATTAAATTATAATTACCAAAAGCATATCGAGCATTAGAAAAACAAAAGTTAATTAATATTAAAAGATAACTAATAAAATAATATTTGATATATTTTTTTCGATTTTCATTATCTAATTTTAAAGAATAGACATATAAAAGTATACATGGTAATAATAAAATATATATATTTCCCAATTCTTTATTAGTACCTAATTCTACTGAATCATTGAAAATAAATGATACTAAGAAAAAAATAATACAAGAAATATAAAATAAAACTATATAAAATTTTTCTAATTTTTTACCCATATATAAACACCATATATATTATAACTCTAAATTATTTATTATTTCCATTAATTCTTCTGAATTAATAAATTCTCCAATGAAAGTATAAATAACATTATTATAAACAAAATATGCATGTGTAGTTTAGAAAAAGAGATAATTAATTAAAGAATTATTTATTCCCAATAATCATGATAACCTTTATCTTTATAATATTTACATTTTAAATATATTTTATAAGTGAATTTTTGATTCTCACATTTAGTAATGGCATAGGCTTTACAATACGATTTATTATCTATATCTAGTAAATCTTCTTTTTTTATATATCCTTGATTTATTAAATAAGGTGCTCTAAATTCTGATTCTATACCATCTTCTTCAACTAAACACCCATTAGGACGAGTTGCTCTAAATTGCCATAATATACCTTCTTCCATTGAAGCATGCATTTCTTTATATCTTTTTTGAGCATAACAATTAATTCCAAGAAAGGTAATAGCAATTAAAACTAATAATATTCCTAAAATAATTAAAAATCTTTTTAATCTTTTTTTCATTAAATCACCTAAATAACTTTTGTTAGATCAAAATTATATATTATTACTTCTCTTTCTTCATACTTTATATAAGTATTATCTTCTTCAATTACATAATTAATCTTATCTAGTGGTAGAGATAACTCTAGTAGATAATCAGGTTGAATAGCTATAGCTCTTCCCCTTAATATATTATTTTTATTGGCGTCATTAAAAAGTAAAATATTTTTATTAGTTATAATCATTGCTAGATTATATTCTTTATTATTAATATCTAATAAAACACTCCTATCTTCATAAATGGCTTTTTCTTTGTTTTTAGTAAAATCATAATTAAACATAAAATCATCCTTTCAAATTATTTACTATATCCACAAATATATCTTCAGATAATTCTTCTGCTCTTACACTTTCTGGTAATTTATACTTATCTAATACTTCTTTAACTTTAGTAAAATCATAATCACTTAAATTATTTTTTAAAGTTTTTCTTTTCATTTTGAAACTATCATTTATTATTTTAAAATATTCATTTTTTAGTACATTTGGTTTATCTATTCTTTTCTTAAGTTTAATAACAGCACTTTCTACTTTTGGGATAGGATTAAAACAATTTTTACTTACTTTAAATAATTTAGTAATATTAAAATGATATTTTAAATATAAAGTTATACTACCATAATCTTTATTTTTAGGTTGTGCTGAAAAACGGTCTGCTACTTCATCTTGAATCATAAAAATCATTTCTTCGATATCTAAATTACTTTCAATTAAATATTTTATAATCGGTGTTGTAATATAATAAGGAAGATTACCAACTATATATATTTTATTATAATTAATATTTTTGATATCTTCTTTAATATTACTATTTAAAATATCTTGATAAATTATTTTTGTTTTATCATCTTCATATTTATTTAAATATATTTTTAAATCAGTATCTATTTCATAACAAATTAAATGAGTATTCTTTTCTTTTAGTTTACAAGTTAAAGCACCCATACCTGGGCCTATTTCGATAATTAAATCATCATTGGTTACATTAATGCTATCACTAATCTTTTGGATAACACTAGTATCAATTAAAAAATTTTGTCCTAAACTTTTTTTAGCGCGCATTTTAACTCTTATTTGTGCCATAACCAAATCTCAAAACATCATAAGTTATTACACTTCTACCAATAGTGCTAGTAGCATATTCATTTGATTCACTTAATAAATCTAGAGAATTACCACGGACACCACGATCAAGAACAATGGCAATAGTTGGTTCTTCAGAAATTCTTTTACTATAAATTCTAACAATAGAGCCACATGGAAGATTAGAAGAAGAAGCTACAATTCTAACTCTCCCATATACTTCATCATCATAAGTAGTTTTATAACCAGATATATCATAAGATGGTTTGCATCCTAAAGTACCACCACATAAAGGACAATTATAAACATAACCAGTTAAATCACCAGTAAATGTATCTTTAGTACTATATATATCATTTTCTTTAAATTCATCTACTTTTAAAGCCATCGTCGATAAATTAACATTTTTATTAACATTATCACTATAACTTTTTGTTTCAATTATATGAACATAACTAGAAGATAAAACAACAAAAAGAAT
>CANQDM010000013.1 GCA_947591505.1 uncultured Bacilli bacterium
ATTTGACTCCACTATTAAATCTGTTACTTTTATTCTCTCAGATTTTCTTCTTATCTTTAGTTCAGTTGGAATAAACTTAATAACGTGTACCTTTTCTTCTAAGATATCTGATAATATATAATCTAGTAATCTTGTATCTTGTTCATTGACAACAATTGCTTTAAAGATTGAATCATACATTAATATTGGTTTATCTTGAAGTGTAAAATTCATAGTTTTATTTCACCTCCCTTCACTTATATTATTCGTCACTCATAGGCCAATTTCCTTTTTTTTCGTGAAAATTTATGAAAAAAAGTATTAAAAATTAAAAAAATCTCTATTTCTAGAGATAATTTTAATTATTTTTTAATGCTTTGTTTTAAATCATATAAATAATTTAAAGCATCAATTGGAGTCATATTAAGTGGATCAATACTATCTAATTTCTTTTGGAGTTCTGATTCTTTTTTCATACTCTCTTCTTCAAAATCTAAACTAAGTTGAATTTTAGGTGCTTCTTTTTTAATTTTATTTCCATTTTCATATTCTTTTAATATTTCATCAGCTCTTTTTAATAAATCTTCGGGCATACTAGCAAGTCTTGCCACATGAATACCATAACTCTTATCAATGGCCCCATCTTTAACTTTATGTAAGAATGTAATTTTGCCTTCTTCTTCTATTGCTGATACATGAACATTTTTAATAGTTTTAAAACGTTTTTCTAGACTAGTTAGTTCATGATAATGCGTAGAAAATAAAGTTAGAGCATGAATATTTTCATTAATATATTCAAGTATTGCTTGGGCTAGACTCATACCATCATAAGTTGCTGTACCTCTTCCTAGTTCATCAAAAATAATTAAACTATTAGGGGTTGCATTAACTAAAGCATTTCTCGCTTCTTTCATTTCAACCATAAAAGTTGATTCACCAGATACTAAATCATCAGATGCTCCAATCCGCGTAAATATTTTATCAATGATAGGTAAATTAGCGCTTTTAGCAGGAACAAACGAACCCATTTGCGCCATTAAAATAATAATCGCAATTTGTCGCATATAAGTTGATTTACCACTCATATTTGGTCCCGTAATTAAAATAGTACTTTTACTATCACTCATATGACAATCATTAGCCACATACATATCGCCAGATACTATTTCTACTACAGGGTGTCTTCCCTCAACTATATCTAATACTTTATCATTATTTAAAGTAGGTCTTACTAAATTTAACTCTTCACTACAAATAGATAAAGATAAAATAGCATCAATAGTACTAATTGTATCTGCAGTTTTCTTAATTTTTAATATTTCTTTTTTAATAATATTTTTAATTTCTGTAAACAAATTATATTCTAGTTCAATAATTTTTTCTTCGGCATTTAAAATAAGGGCTTCTTTTTCTTTTAGTTCTGGCGAAATAAATCTTTCATAATTAGTTAATGTTTGTCTTCGCTCCCAACCAAAATTTTCCGTAACCTCTTTAGCTTGTCCTTTTGATACCTCAATAAAATAACCAAATACTTTATTAAAACCAACTTTTAAATTTTTAATACCGGTTTCTTCTTTAATTTTAGCTTCTAAACTCGCAATAAACTCTTTTCCACCACTTCTAATACTCTTTAGTTCATCTAATTCTTTATTATAGCCATCTTTAATTAAATAACCTTCTCTTATAGATATTGGTGGATTTTCATAAATTGAAGCATCTAGTAACATATAAATATCTTGATGAGTATCAATATTTTCTTCAAAATTTAGCGTCTCTAATATTTCTTTTATACGAGGAAGTACTTTTAAACTATTTTTAAATTGTAATAAATCACGACCATTAACACTACCAGTAGTAATCTTACCACATAATCTTTCTAAGTCATAAATTTCATATAATAAATTTTTTAATTCATCTTTTAAAATAAAATTATTATTTAATATTTCAATCTTATCATATCTTTTATTTAATTCATCAATGTTTTTTAAGGGATGCATTAAAAAACTCTTTAATTTTCTTGACCCCATCGCGGTTTTACATTTATCTAAAAGCCATATTAAAGAATAAGTTCGCTCTTTTAATCTTATAGTTTCAAATAATTCTAGATTTCTAACCGTATGAATATCCATCTCTAAGTAATCTAATTTTTGAATTATTTTGCATTCATTAAAATGGCTAATACTTTTGAGTTCTTTAACGACTAAATAATAAAATAAATGATTTATACCAGCTTTTTTTCTTGCATCACTTATTGTACTTAAAAAAGGTACTTCTTCATTATAATATTCACTACTAAACACTACATCAATACCATATTTATTTTTAAGTAAATCGACTAAAGAGACATTTAAATTATCCAGTAAAATAACTTCTTTAATGCCTAAACTAAGTATTTCACTAATAAGTTTATCTTCTTTGTTTTCAATTGTTAAACTATTAAGTTCACCAGTTGTAATATCAGCATAAGTAATAATAAAGACATCACTAAATTCTAAGATACTTGCTATATAGGAATTACTATGTTCATCTAAAATTTCTAAATCAGTAATTGTCCCTTTACTTATAACATCAACTACCCCACGCTTTACTGTATCTTTCGTACTTTTAGGGTCTTCTAATTGCTCACATATTGCAACCCGATAGCCTTTATTAACTATTTTTTCAATATATGATTTAACCGCATGATAAGGAACACCACACATTGGTACTTTTTCATCTAGTCCTGCAGCTTTACCAGTTAAAGTAAGTTCTAATTCTCTTGAGGCTATTTCGCCATCTTCAAAGAATAATTCATAAAAATCCCCAAGACGAAAAAATAAAAGTTCATCTGGGTATTCATCTTTTATCTCCATATATTGTCTCATCATGGGACTTAATTTACTACGATCCACTTCATTTCTTTTCATGCCTTTTATTATACTATTATTGGTATTTTTTTACAATTGCAAATTAATAAACATTTTTTCATCAAAATATAAATTTAGCGACTTTTTAGGGGATATTTGGTACAATAGTCGTAAAGAGGTGATTAATTTGCATAAATCTTTTGATAATAATACAATTTATTACACCATTATTAATAAAAAGGAATTAGATTTTATAAATACTAAAAATACTGAGGAAAAAATTGCAACATTACAAGCCAAATATGTTTTAAATTGTATGTTAGATTATTTTAATATACCCAAAAGTGAAATTGTCAAAACAGAATTAGGAAAACCTTTTTTTAAAGATCAAGCCATTTATTTTAATTATTCACATTCTACTAATTTTATTGCTTGTGCTATTTCTAAATATAATGTAGGTATTGATATTGAAGAAACAAATAGAGTCATTACTGATACTATGATTAAAGTATGTAATTTTAATAAAGATTCAAGTTTAGAAGAATTTGTTAAAAGAGAGGCATTTTGTAAACTTACTGGTAATGGAATAACAGCATTTTTTGATAATAGTACTTATGAAAACACTACTAAAAATTGTTTCATAATTAAAAATAAAAAATATATATGTGCAATTTGGAGTGATTGTTTAAAACCATTATATATTAAACAAAACTTAAAATTTAATAAAAAAAACTATATTTTAAGCTCTAGTCCATAATATAGTCTTTAACTTCGTCATAGGAATTATAAAATTCCTTTGAACAATCTTCACCATCATTTACTTTTTTTATAATTTCTGCTAAACGTTTTGAAAAAATTTCTGCTCCTTGATCACTCATATGTATATTATCATAAAATGATGTTTTTTGAAAATATAATTCAGATGCTTTTTTATCTAAATTAAAATCATAATATTCACAATTATATTTATGCGCTAATTCGATATATTGAGAAAACAAGCCATCAAGATTACGATTTGATAGAATCATTCTCTCTGCTACTGGTGTTACTATTAATATTACCCTTATACCATTATCTTGACATAGTTTCATCATAGCGTCAAAATACTCTAAATTATCTTCTTTTATTTCGATATCTATTGAAGTTGAGTTTAACGCTTTCTTTTTGTGCTCTGCAGTCATAGAAAGATTGTTGCTTGGAACTGCCAAATATCCTAGTGTTTCATATTGGACAATTGATTGATTAGGTTCTTTCTTACCATTTTTTAAACTCTTAAACATATTTACCATATCTTTTTCTAAAGAGACTTTTGAACGCCTAATGGTATCAGAAAATATATCTTTATACTCATCAACAGTAAAAGCATTTTTAAAAAATTCTAATCTTTCAAAAGTATTATCAAGTCTACCCAAAACGTAAATATCTCCTTCAAAGCCCAATTTTTTTCGATCTAAAGTAAGGGCATTAAATGATATTTCAATAAAAACTGTTTTTATTGGATTTCGCTTTATTTCCTTTTCCAGCATAAAATATCTTCCATACATACTCATAACTGGTGATGATATATTGTAGGAATTAATATTTAATTCTTCATTTAAAATTGTAGGCTTTACAGAACGTGAAGCATGTGATGAGCCTATTATCAATGTATCAAGCTTTCCGCTTAATGATTGACGAACACGATAATCTTGATAAAAATAATATTCGCCATGAAAATAAGGAACCATAAATAAAACTAATAATATTACAACAAATAATATTAATAACAATGAATGAAGTAATACTTTTTTAAAATTGTTCATACATAAAACCTCCACTAACATTATTTAGACCAAATGCTATTATTATTAGTATTGTTATTATTAATGATAAAATAAAGATTCTAATAACTGTCGGTATTTTATTAAATAATTTTCCAACGGAATATTTTCTTTGAATTAGACTAAATATTAGCATTAAAATCGTTCCAATTATAATGGCCATTAAATGTAATTTATTTACAAATGGTAACAAAGTTCCAAATGAAGTTGGTATTGTATGATTAGTAAAAATTCTTTTCCATAAACCAAGACCGGCAGTTAAACTTCCAACCTCTGGTAAAACTTTAATAAAAGTTACTAAAATAAACGTTCTTATTACTTGGAAAAATTTCCATATACTCTCTTTAATTTTTATTTTAGATTTAGCAAAAGCATAAACCGGTTCCATCCACATGGAAAAAATTATTATTAAGCCATTTAATCCTCCCCAAGCAATATAACCCCAAGTAGCACCATGCCATAAACCAGTTGTTAACCAAACTGCTATCAAGGCTATACTTGCAGGTAAGTTTTTACCTACCGATTTTCCAAATATCTCATTACATTTTCTGCCTAATTTCGTATTCCATCTTGAAACGGCAATTGGATAATACAAATATGTTTTAAACCAATTACCTAAACTAATATGCCATCTTCGCCAATATTCCGCAATAGATTTGGAAAAATATGGCCTATTAAAGTTTTCGGTTAATTTAATTCCCATCATTCTACATAAACCACAAACTATATCCATATATCCAGAAAAATCAGCATATATTTGAATACTATAGAAAAATATTCCTATTAAAACGGTTATACCAGCATACTGATTATAATTTTGGAAAACTAATTGAACATAAGGAGCAAGCATATCAGCAATGGCAATCTTTTTAAAGTATCCCCAAACCATTCTTTGGAAACCATAAGCAAAATTTTGATAATCAAATTTATGTTCACTAAATAATTGGGAAGACAATTGTTGATAGTTACTTATTGGGCCTTGCGTTATTTGCGGAAAGAATGATGTAAATAATAACAACTTTAAGGGATTTTTACACGCTTCACTCTTTTCCCAATATACATCAATTAAATACCCCATTGTTTGAAATGTATAAAAAGAAATACCTAAAGGTATGATTAATGATAAACTATTAATAGTTGTATTTGTATTAAATAATCTAGTAATTGTATTTATTTGTCCTATTACAAAATTAGCATATTTAAATACACACAATAAACCAAAATTTAATAATAAAATTCCTGCTAAAATTAATTTTTTCTTTCTTTTAGTTTTGTTTTTTAATATACTTTTTTCTTCGATAGTTAGATTATCTTTATTATCTTTTATATATTGTTTAGATTTTTGACTAACATTATCTAACCATAATGCTCCAAGCCATGAAGAAAATGCTGTTATTAAAATATAAAAACTATTTTCAATACCTGCAAAAGCATAAAATACTAAACTAAATACGAGTAATACTATCCATTGAATTTTTTTAGGAAAAAGCCAGTAGCATAACAATAATAAAACACAAAAAAGAAAGAAACTAAGTGATACTAATGACATAATTTATCACCTATTCCTCGTCTAAAATTGCTTGAATCATTTCCCACATAGCATCTACGCTATTGAAATACTTAGGAATCAAATATTTGGGACTAATTTCAATGTCAAAAGTCTCAGATATTTGCGCTACTAGATTAACAATACTAAAAGAATCTAATATTTTCCCATCTATTAAATTTTTTTCAGTTTTATAATCAATGTCGGGATTAATTTCCATTAAAATTTCCATAAGTTTTTCCATAATTTATCCACTTCCTTTACATTATTGTTTTCTTTAATAATTGCCGATCAATTTTACCATTTGCATTTAATGGTAATTTTTCATATATATTAATTTTACCAGGAATCATATAAGTTGCAAGTTTATCTTTTAATAAATTTCTTATTTCTGATACAGTTAATTCACTATTTAATTCACAAAATAAAGTTATAATTTTTCTTTTTTCATCATATAGACAACAACATCTATTAATTTCAGGTAACTTATCACAAGCGGCTTCTATTTCGCCAAGTTCAATTCTTCGACCCATATATTTTATTTGAAAATCTTTTCTTGAAACAAAACATAAATTTCCTTCTTCATCATAACGAGCTAAATCACCAGATTGAAATACGCGTTTATTATCTTCTTTGAAAAAGACAGCATTTGTTTGTTCTTCATTATGATAATATCCTAAGGCTAATGCTGGACTACTAATAAAAATTTCTCCAACTACACCACTTTCATTTATTATTTGATTTTTTTCATCTCTTAATGTAATTTCACAATTAGGCATAGCTTTTCCCATTGGTAAAACATCTATATTTTCTAAATTATTATTTATTTCATAGTAACAACAAACTCCAGCTATCTCGGATGAACCATACAAGTTTACATATTTCGCATTGGGAACATTTTCCAACCATTTTTTTAATTGTTTTACTGGGAATGCTTCTCCTACAAAAAATATTCTTTTTAAATACTCAGGTTTAACTTCCATAAAAGCATTTAATTGTGAAATTAAACATAAAGCAGATGGTACCCAACAAATCCAATTAATTTTTCTTTCATTGAGATAATTAACTAATCCAACTGGTAATATAAATTTTTCGGTTGGTATTATTTCTAATGTTGCCCCATTATAAATAGATAAATATAAATCTTTCGCTGAAGCATCAAAGAATAAAGGAGTTTGATTACCAATAATTGTTTCTTCTTCAAAAGGAAATAATGTACTAAAGGCTTCTAAAAAACTAATGACAGCATTATTACTTTTTAAAACTCCTTTAGGGTTTCCCGTTGAACCTGATGTATATACCATATATAATGGTTCATCACCACTTAAAGGTGAAAATTCACAATCTTTATCACTAGAATCTAAATTAGTATAAAAATCACCTTGAAAGTTTAAATTTTCTATAACTTTTTCATCTTCTTTTTGACCTAGAATTGCAACTGGTTTGGCATCAGCCAATATTGCATTCAATTTTTCTTTGGGCAAAGATGAATCTAACGGAATATAATAATTTCCACTACCAATAACTGCTAAAATTTGAGCTACGGTATCAATATTTCGGCCAGCAAAGATAGCAATAGGATTTTTTCTTTGATACTTAGCCAATAAACTATTTATTGATTTTATCTTTGCAAATAATTCTTCATATGTATAACTAGAATTTTGATCTGCCACTGCTATCTTTTGAGGAAATTTAGTAACTGTTGTTAAAAATATTTTCCATATTGAATCCATAAAACTCACCAATCACTATTCACATTATACAATTATTCAAATAAAAACACAACAAGATTTCACTTGAATTTTCGCTTTTTATATTTTGCTATGTTTCTTAAAAAATATAACTTAAAAAAAGATTTCATGCTACTGAAACCTTTTTAACTTTTTTGTTAACATAACTTGTTAAAATACTTACTAGTATTCCTATAAGAGCTGGTATTCTAAACAATATAATTATTCTCGTTATAGTACTAGCTACATTACCATTTAAATAAAAGCCATTTCTAAATAGTACTATTAATGTAGCAGTATATGGTGTTTTACCGGATAGGTATGCTACTGCCATGGCTATAAGTCCTAAAAATATTGGTGATACTAATAAAAGAACATAAAACAAAATTGTAGATCTAATATTACTTTTATTAGCAACGTAAATAGTAGAAATAAATTCTAATAGAAAACTAATACCTAAAATTATTTCATGTTTCATAAAATTAATTTCTAATAAACATAATATAAATAAAACTATTATATCTAACAATAAATACATTCCAAATATTAATGGAACATTAATATCATTTTTTTTAATATTTCCCTTTTTACTCATACATACCATCCTTATATCTTCATTAATTCTATTTCTTTTTCTTTAACTTTATCATCAACTATTTTATTATATTTGTTAATAAGTTCTTGTACATCATCTAAATATAATTTTTCTTCATCTTCTGGAAGTTCGGCCTTTTTAATTTTATCATTATCTTCTTGTCTAATATTACGAAGAGCTACTTTAGCTTCTTCTCCTAAAGCTTTAGCTTGTTTAACATATTCTCTTCTTCTATCTTCTGTAAGTTCAGGTATTGTTAAAATAATCATTTCTCCATTATTACTTGGGGCAATACCCAAATCTTTTTCATTAATTGCTTTTTCTATTTCTTTTAAAGCACTTCTATCAAACGGTTTAATAAATAGTTGTCTTGCTTCTGGTACAGTAATATTAGCAATACTATTTAGTGGTGTTGGATTACCATAATATTCAACCATTATACCATTAAGCATTGAAGGATTAGCTCTTCCTGCTCTTATCCCTAAAAGTTTATTATCTAAGTTTTCAATTGCTTTAAGCATTCTAAGTTCTGTATCTAAATCCATTATCTAACCTCCATACTATCATTATAATCTTCTTTATCTGATTTGACAAGAAAACTTATATATAATCTACCATATTCATTAATATACAACGAATAATTATTAAAATTATTTATTGTTTCATCAACAATTATACCATTTTCTTCTATTTTCTTTTGATCAGCATTTAAATATTCTTTTATTTGACTTTTAATTGTTTCGATATCAGTATTATATTTTTTTAATACCTCTTCTTCTTTAATTAATTTACCATTACTAGTATCAAAGATATAACTTTTAATATGAGAAAAAGATAATAAATCAAAACAAGAATAATTATAATCTTTAATTACTAAACTAACATATTTATCAAACTCATAATTCTCATATGTACGATAAGTTAAAGCATAAATGTTATCATTATTATAATTAATTACTTCACTAGGAAGTTCACCTTGATCACTTATATATTTAACATTATTCTTATATCTTTCATTTTCTTCTTTTAAAGAATTGGTTAAAGTTTCTTGTCCTTTTATATTAATTACCACATTCATATATTCAAGTTCAGCATCTTCACTAATAGTTTCATTATCAGTATAATAAATATAATCTTGTTTCTTATCTATTTTATAATCAGTTATTTTTTCTTTAGGAGACTCATCTTTTTCACTTAAAACATATTTGGTAAAGAAAAATCCTCCAATTGCTAAAAATAATACTATTATAATAAATATAATAAAGCCAAATTTTCCTTTAAAACTATCTTCCATTTGATCACCTTATTTTAAATATTCTTCTAATGCTACTTTTAAACTGGATTTAATTCCCGCTACTTGATTTTCAGTATAATATTCTTTTGGTGTAATTGGTCCCTTCATTAAAGTTATCTCATCAAAATAAGCTATAACATTGCCTTTTTTAACTATAACTATTGTTGGTGATTGAATGTTTTTGTTATTCTCATCATCTACGGGAATATACATTTCTAAGGTATTAACTACTGTTTCATAAGTACCATTAGATTCATCTCGATCTTTTTTAAAATCATAATAATATATTTTATCTAAGCCGACTTCTTTTCCCACTTCATTTAAAATATTAGCATATTGATTAGCCCATTTATTTGCAGGAAAAGCTAAAAAGATAACACCACTTCTTCCCTTCAAAACATTTAATACATCCGTTGCATCACTAAAAACATATAAATTATCTTTATCTACTAAATTATATAAAGAACTAAATTGTTTAGCTTCACTATCTTCTTCTTTTTTAAAATTTATCTCACCTACGACAACAAATAAAGATAGTAAAACAATAAATAATATTATATAAATAACCATTTGAATTTTATTTTTAAATAATTTTTTCTTATTATTTTTTTTCATGATATTTCTCCTACAATGATTATAACAAAAAAATAAACATTATTTAAGTAATTAGATATTATTTATGTTAAATAAATGTATAATAAAAACTTACCATCAAGGTAAGTTAATTATCACAATGTTCACAAACAACATTATTATTTTTATTTACAAGTAAATTACCACATTTAGGACAAACATCACCAGTTGGTTTATACCATGTCGCATAATCACATTTAGGATATCCCGAACAACCATAGAATATTTTTCCTTTTTTTGTTCTTCTGGCAACAATATCTTTATGACATTTTGGACATTCAGCTATTTTTTCTGATTCTACAGTTTCTTTTTTATCTTTTTTAATATATTTGCATTTTGGATAGTTAGAACAAGCCACAAATTCACCAAATTTGCCTTTTCTAATTACTAAATCTCCCCCACATTCAGGGCAAATTTCTCCTGTTGATACTGGTGCTTTCTTTTCCATATTTTTGAGAGCATCATCCATTATTGGGGCAAATTTATCATAAAATTCATGTAATACTTTAATATTATCTTTTTTAGCTTCCGCAATATCATCTAAATCAGATTCCATGGAAGCCGTATATTTAACATTAATAATATCACTAAAATATTCTTGTAATTTATCAGTTGTTTCCATCCCCATTTCGGTTGGCACGAATTTCTTTTCTTCTACTTTGACATAATCATGATCTTTTAATGTACTAATAATTGTGGCATAAGTAGAAGGTCTTCCGATACCTAAACTTTCTAACTCTTTAATTAAACTTGCTTCTGTATATCTTGAGGCTGGTTTTGTAAAGTGTTGATATTTATTAATACTACTAGCTACCACAACATTACTTTTATAATCTTTAAAATTAGGAAGTATTTTATCTTCACTATCTTCATATTCAGAATATACTTTTAAATAGCCATCAAATGTTAAGACTGAACCAGTTGCTTTAAATAAATAATCATTATTTAAAAATGTCACAGTTGTTGCTTTAACTTTAGCATCAGCCATAATAGAAGCAAGAGCTCTCGTATAAATTAATTTATATAATTTATATTCATCAGTACTTAAATAAGCTTTAATACTTTCTGGAGTTCTTAAAATACTAGTAGGTCTAATACCTTCATGGGCATCTTGCATATTAGCATTCTTTTTACCAACTTTAGCATAACCAACATATTCATCGCCATAAGTTTTCTTAATATAGGCTTTAGTTGATGAAATAAATTCATCAGAAAGACGAACACTATCAGTACGCATATAAGTAATAAGCCCAGCCGTTTCATTTTGTAAATCAACACCTTCATATAACTTTTGTGCTATTTTCATTGTTTTAGATGCCGCAAAATTAAGTCTATTTGAGGCCATTTGTTGTAATGTAGATGTTTTAAATACTTCTCTTGCTGCTTTCTTCTTATCTTTTTCTTCAATATCTTTAATCGTAAATGAATTAGATAACTTAGATAATATTTCATCTGCCTCTAACTCACTATTAATTTCAATATCTTTATTTTTGTATTTAACTAGTTCAGCTGTATAATCTTTAAAATCAGCTTCAATCGTCCAATATTCTTTTGGCACAAATGCAAGTATTTCTCTTTCCCGATCAACAATTAATTTTAAGGCAACTGATTGAACACGACCAGCACTTTTACCACCAGTTTTATATTGCATTAATTTAGATAAACGAAAACCAATAATTCTATCTAAAATTCTTCTAGTTTCCGCCCCTTTAACTAAATCCATATCAATTTTAGCATGTTCTTTAATACTTTTTAAAACTGTATCTTTAGTTATTTCTCTAAAAGTTACCCTATCATATTTTTCTTCAGGAATCCCCAATTCTTCTTTTAAATGCCATGAAATAATTTCTCCTTCACGGTCGGGGTCGGTTGCAAGATAAATATGATCAGCACTTTCCACTAACTTTTTTAATTCTTTAACATCTTTATTTTTACCTTTAATTACTACATAATTTGGTTTAAAGTCATTATCAAGATCAACACCTAAACCATATTTACCAGTGGTGGCTAAATCTCTAATATGACCTTTTGAGGATACTACTTTATAATCGCCAGCTAAATATTTTTCAATTGTCTTACTTTTAGCAGGTGATTCTACTATAACGACATTTTTCAAAATATCACTCCCATCATTTATACTTTATACAATGAATTTTATTTCTTGTCAATTAAAATAATTTAATTTACATCAAATTTTCATAATAGTTAATCAAGGCAATGTCTAATTTTAATATTTCTTGTCGATAACTAAAAAAGAATAAGAAATCAACTTATTCTTCTGTGTTATTATTTAAATTATTTTCATCAGTAGTTGGATTTTCGGTAGTTGGATTAGTATTCTCATCAGTTGGTGTTGTAATACCACCTTCTGGAGTAGATACCATTTTATGTTCTTCATTATATTTAGCTATTTCTTTTTCCAAATAGTTAAAATAGTTTGCTTTAATTGCTTTACTACTCATATCAATTTTTAAACCAACTTCTGTATTTATAGCTTGAATTTCTTCTGGTGTATAAGTTTTATCACCATAGTATTTTATTTTACTAGTTGATGCATTATAATAAGCAATTTCATTTTTCCAAGAACCATCTGCAAATACTACACGAGATTCATAATCATCACTTAAGACATCACTACCAACATATAATCTTGGATCATATTCTAGTCCCATTAAGTTAGCGACAGTTGGAACTAAATTAATATATGAATTATATTCTTTAAAAGTTTTAGGAGTCATTGTTGAATTATAAATAACAAATGGTGTTCTTTCAATTTCATATTCAGATAAACTATGATCAATCATTTCTGATACAGATGATTTTGATAAACCGTATGGATAATGATCACCAGTCATAACTATTACTGTATTATCAAGTTCACCGGCTTTTTCTAATTTATCTAACATTATTCCTAAAGCATTATCAACTACTTTTAATTTAGATAAATAACGACTTACAGCAGTTGAATATCCTTGAGCTTTAAAATCATCTTTATATAAATTACCATATGTTGAATTATTTGTATATGGTTGGTGACTAGTTACAGTAGTAAGCCAAGTCATCCATGGTTTATCACTACCATCATTTAAGACAATATCCATTGCTTTTTCAAAGAATTCTTCATCACTAGGCCATTCACCATAATAACCAGCAGTTTTAATATTTAAATCATCTGCCCCATAATATTTTTGACTACCCATATTTGGTTGATAAGTTTTTCTCTTATAATACCATTGAACAAAGTCATGCATACTAGTAGTATTATAACCTTTATTATTAAATAAATTAAAGATAGCTTCAAAATATTTATTATTACGATAAACATTGGTTGTACAAGTATTATAAATTGAATATAAACCAGTCATTGCACTAAATTCATTATTACCTGTAGCACAACTATTTCTTGGGGAATAATTATTTTCCCAATGCCATCCTTCACTATACATTTTATAGAAGTTAGGGAAATTTTCTTCATCAATAATACCTTCACCAACTGATTCCATTAAAATAACGATAACATTTTTGCCTTCAAACATACCTGTATATTCATTATAATCTGTTACTTTTTGGGAAACAAAATAATTATTTAAACTTTTATATTTAGAATTTGTTTCAGATTCCGCGATTACTTTTAATGCTTCACTAACCTCTCTACTTACAGGCTCATTATTTTCTTCGGCATTTGCTTTAAATTCTTCAGCAGCTACTTCAGTAGGTAATAGAAAACTTTTTAAATCAACTAAGCCAAACATAGTTGTACCAAATTGATTTACGGCCACAGTCGGTACATCTGGATTAGCAAATAAACTCATATTGCTTTTAATTTGTAATTCATTTTGCATAAAAGGTAGAGTTAATGTTAAGTAATATAGGATAACACTTATAATAAGTGTTGGAATAATTAATAAATATTTTTTATTAATTTTAATTTTTTGATATTCTTTCTTTCTTCTAACAAAATAATATACAATTGCTAAAATAAATGGTACAAAAATTACATAATAAACTAGTTTAAAGGAATTTAAATAGTCACCGATATAATCTTTAACTGCCCCAAACTGACTAGATGTATGAAATGACATATATACACCTAAATAATTGATAAAGCCGAGTTGTAACCAAGTATAAAAAGCATAAACAAGTATAAATAATAAGACAATCGTATTTCTTAACCATCTTCTTTTAGTAAGACTAGCTATAAATGTAAAAACAAATGATAGCATAAAGCAACTTATTAATATTCTTAAAGTTGAATAATCAAAAATACTAAAATCATTTAAAACTTTAAAGATTAATTCAATTAAGAATACAAATAAAGTAACCCATAATACATTTTTTATAAATGTATCATCAAAAAAATGATGTTCTTCTTCATCTAATATTTTAGCAAATTCTTCTTCATTTGTTTTTGTTTCTATTTCTTTTTTTTCTTCTTTAATTTCTGCTTGAACCTCTTGTTTTACTTCTGCTTCAGCAAGTTCATTTTCTTTTATTTTATTAGCATTGTTTTTAGTTGTATTCTTTTTAGTAGAAGTATTCTTTTTAGTTACTTTAGAAGTTTTATTTTCTCCTACTTTTTTCTCTTCTACATTATCTGTCTTTTTCTTCTTTGCCATTATTTACTACTCTCCTTAACTAATTCTTTGACCGGTTTAAAAGTTTTTCGGTACTCTTCCATAATACCATATTTTTGAATTTTTTCAATATGTTTTTTTGTTGGATATCCTTTATGTTTTGCAAAACCATACATTGGATATTTTTTATCAAGTTCAATCATTATTCTATCCCTTGTAACTTTGGCAATAACAGAGGCAGCCGCAATAGTCTCACTTAAAGCATCACCATGAATGATTGGCATAACGGGTACATCACGATCTAATTTCATTGCATCAGTTATAATGTAATCGGGTTTTACTTTTAAATTATCTAGAGCAATATTCATCGCTTTTCTTGATGCTTCTAAAATATTTATTTCATCTATTTCTTTGGGTGAAACTATACCTACTCCAACACTTAAGGCATCACGCATAATAATATCATAAAATACTTTTCTTTTTTTCTCGCTTAACTTTTTAGAATCATTTAAACCTTCTAAATAATAATTAGGTGGTAAAATTACAGCAGATGCTACTACGGGGCCAGCTAAAGGTCCTCTTCCTGCTTCATCAGTACCTGCAATCAATTTATAACCTTTACTATATAAATCTGTCTCAAATTTTAATAAGTCTACTGCCATTTATCCAATGTTACTCCTTTGATTTTTTCTCCCACTAAATCATTATACACTTTTTCACTAACTTTGTCATAGTCAATTTCATTATTTTTAATAGCACCTATTTTTTTTGCAATAATTTCATACATAATCATTGGATCACTTTCATTTATACCATATTTTTCCATTAGAATATTTGGATAATTATCATACAAAAAATTTAAGATATGCAAACATATTTCATCTAAATTTAATACCTCTTTTTTAATACCACCAGTAGAGGCAATATTTAATGCAACTTTTTCTTCATCTAATTTTGGCCATAATATTCCTGGAGTATCAAGTAAAGTTATTCCAGCATTTGTTTTTAAATAGTTTAAATTTTTAGTAACACCAGGTCTATTTTCAACACTTGCTCCCTTTTTACCAGTTATTTTATTAATTAAAGTACTTTTACCAGCATTAGGTATGCCGATTACTAATGCTCTTATTTCTTTTTCTTTTAAGCCTTTATCTCTTCTTTTATCTTGAATATCTTTAGTAATTTGATGAGTTAAATCAATTATTTTTTTATAATCTTGATTTTCTTTTAGGTCAACAAGAATAACCTTATAACCTTTTTCTTCATAATATTTAGCCCACTTATTAGTAACACTTATATCACATAAATCTTTTTTCGTCATAATTAAAATTCTTTGTTTATTTTTAATTAAATTATCAATATCTTTTATTTTACTAGAATAAGGTATACGGGCATCAATTATCTCATAAACTATATCAATATTTTTTAACTCATCACTTATTAATCTTTTTGTTTTAGCCATATGGCCTGGATACCAGTTAATATTTGTTTTCTTTTCATTCATTATTACCACCTTCTTCATTTGCTAATTCATATAATTCTTTTTCGTCTTTAATTATTTTAATCAATTCTTCTTTAGATGGCAAATAAGTCAAATATTTTGAAGCATAAACATTTTTCACATCATCTCCTAAAGTCATTTCTACTACTGCATCATCTTTATCTGCACATAATAATATTCCAATAGGTTCATTTTCGCCTTCAATCATTTGGGTCTTTTTATAATAATTTACATACATTTGCATTTGCCCAATATCTTGATGCATAAGTTTGCCAATTTTTAAATCAATTATTACAAAACATTTTGCTAAACGATTATAAAAAATTAAATCTGGATAATAATATTCTGTACCTATTTTTATTCTTTGCTCACTTGCAACAAAAGAAAAACCTCTACCTAATTCAAGTAAAAATTCAGTCAAATGTGATAACAAAGCTTTTTCTAAATCAGTCTCTAAATAATTTTTATTTTCTTTTAAACCAGCAAATTCAAAAATATAAGGTGTCTTAAGTAATTCTTCTGGTTGTTTTTCAATCTTGTTTTTTTGTGATTCAGTGATTATTTTATTCTTATCTGGTGATATTAAATATCTATCATATAGTTTAGTATTAATTTGTCTGCGTAACTCTCTACATCCCCAATTAGATTTTATAGTTTCTTGTTCATAGAAATCTCTTTCTTCTTTTCTATCTATTCTAATTAGTTCTTGAAAGTGAGCCCATGACAATTCAGTCGACACTGTCGACCAAATTGGATAGAATTCATAAAATCTGCGCATTCTTCTTATACTAACGGAAGAAAAACCACTCCCAAATTCATTTGTTAATTTACTAGATAACACATCTATTATTTTTTTACCATAATTTGCCTTTGTACTATTTTCGGATAGTTCATAAGTTATTTTTCCTACATACCAATATACTTCAGTCATTGTAGTATCTATATGTTTATACATTTTTTCTCTAGCAATTATTATTTTATTGCGAATATCTTGATAAATATTTTCAAGATTTGTTAATTCATTTTCATTTTTTACTATTATTTCATTTTTCTTATTCATTCAATAATCACCTTTCTTTTTATCACCACTACTTTTACTTTCTTCTACTAGTAAATCAAAATCTGATTTATATAATCTATCTTGTTTTATTCTATACTTTTCAAATTCTGTTAAAGCTTTATCACAAGCAATTTCATGTGAAATATTCCCAGCATCTTTTAAAATATCTCTATCATCAGCAAGCAAAAATTTATCAATTCTTATTGCCCAATCTTCCATAGTCATTGGTATGTTTCTTTTTGCTCTTGCTTCTGCTAAATCTAAAAAAGCACTAACTATTCTTTCTAATTCTTGAATTTCATCTTTTGATAAATAATTTTTAGCAATTAAACAATCCGATTCCATTATTTTACCATTAGGAGAATTCTTCAATTAGTAAGTCCCATATTCTCCTTTTCACTATCAACTCTATTATATATTATTTCAGCAACAGTTTGATGAGATACTGCATAATGCATTTTGTTTTGTACCTTTTTAAAAAAATCAATAGAAACAGGAGATTTAGGGTCATAATCAATTGATGTGGCATACAAGTCTGTTACTTTTTGATAAAATCTTCGCTCCGATAATCTTATTTCTCTTATTTCTTCTAGTAACTTTTCAAAGTAATCTTTATCAATAAAGGAGCCATTTTTCATTCTTTCTTTATCTAATACATAGCCTTGAATCGTAAAAGTTTTTAAAACATTAGTAGCCCATCTTCTAAATTGAGTTGCTCTAATTGAATTAACACGATATCCTACCGAAATAATAGCATCTAAATTATAAAATTCAACATTTCTTTTAACATTTCTATTCCCCTCTTTTTGAACTAATTCCATTTTGGAATAAGTTGAATTTTTATCTAATTCTTTCTCATTATAAATATTTATAAGATGTTTTGCTATTGCAGGCTGTTCAACTTCAAAAAGTTCTGCAATTGCCTTTTGCGTCATCCAAAGAGTTTCATTTTCATATCTAACTTGAATTCCTTTATCTTTTTCTTGGACTTTAAAAGTAATAAATTCTTCAGCACTACTTCTTATCATTAAATCTTTTACCATTTTATCATCTCCTTTGCATATGTTCTTAAATGTTGTAATCACCTTTTTAATTCTTAATATAAATTATACTAAAATTACTATAATCTTACCGATTTTTAATTTTAATGAAAACATAATTTAAATCAGACTAATCACTTTATTTATAAGGAGGTTCAGCTATTCTTAATTAAATCGTAATCAACCAATTTATTTTGTTATACTTTCGAATATGAATTTGAATCACTTTTCTTTTTTACTATTCTTATTTCTATTCCAATTACTCCATATTTTTCTTGTTCTTCTTTAGAATAATATTTTGCCATATCTTTAGGATTTGCAATATCATCTTTATCATATCCTAACGATAATTTGTCAAAATGTTTATATAATTCATCAAAACTTGAATATTTATGTAATTTTATTATTTTAACCAATATAGTTTCCTTTGTAGTTATATTCTTAAATTCAATCAAATCTTTTTCTTTTAATAATTGTCTTTTTTCATCATTCAATCTCATTTCTATCGTTTTAGTTCCATTTTTTATGTGATTAAATGGCCCATTATTTAAATTCATACTATATTTCATACTTAATCTCCATATATTTTAACTTATTATTTTTTATTGTTATAGTTATAATCCCATAGACATAATTTTCCATTTACTTCAATAGGATTTACTTCTTTAACATTCTCTAATTTAAATCCATATCCATCCCAATTATTCCTACTTATTAATCCTTGATACACAATTGGATTTTTTTCATATAATTTTTGTGCAAAATTTTCATCAACATATATACAATCTGTAATTGTTGCTTGGGCAATTATTTTACCAACTGGATATTCTAAATTTAAATATTTGAATCTCTCCATTGCTTTCTTATCAACTCCCTTACCTGCGTGTATTAATATATATCCACGATATTTAGTTTTCCAAGTTCTAAATTCATATTCTTTATAACCTTTTGCTATTAATGTTGCCCATGGTTGTTTAATTGTTATTACTTTCATATTTCTCACTTTCTTTAATATATACAACTTAAAATTCATATACAATAGAATTTTTCTTGGCATCTTTATAATCAATAAAAGCTTTAACTTCTAGAGAGTTAAGTAAAATATCAAATCCATTTCTTTTATTCATATAAGTTATTGTTTCTGACATATTTTCAAATTTAAAATAAAAGCATAAATAATCATTAGTCAATTTTTCTACATAACCTTTAGTAGGCCAAATTAATGCTGATTCATTATTTTCTGATAATATATATTCATTAAAATCAACTTGTTCTTTTTCACCAATTTTAAGTTCATTAATATCTTTCCAATTATAATATACACAAACTCGGAAACAATAAATGCCAGATTTATCAATAATTCTTAAATCACTTCTATCTAATTCAATTTTACTTATACCAATGTTTTTATCATTTAAAATCATTATATTTTTATTCATTATTATCAACACTCTCTTTATTTTCTTTTAAATATTTATTGTAAAATTCATCCATTGAAGATATATATTTTTGATCTTGTATTACTCTATATTTTTCATATTCACTTTCGGCTTTATCTATTGCTTGTTTATGAGTTATTTTGCCAGAATGGTTCAAAATGTTTTTTTCTCTAAATTTTAATAATCTATCAGTAGCATTTATCCAATCGTTCATAGTCATAACTTTATGTTCATATGCCATATCTTCAGCATAATCTAAAAATGCAATTGTCAAACGATTTAATTTATTTAATTCATCTTCATTTAAATAATTTTTAGCTATTGAAACATCATATTTATATATTAAACCATCAGGGCAATTTTTCCAATTAGTTAGTCCCATATTTTCTTTATTAGCATTGGCTCTAGTATAAATTAATTCAGCAGCAGTATGACCACTTATGGCATAATGTAATTTATTTTGCACTATTTTAAAAAATGTGTATGCCTCTTCAGTTTTAGGATTATAATC
>CANQDM010000014.1 GCA_947591505.1 uncultured Bacilli bacterium
GCCATCTCGTTCGACTTGCATGTCTTAGGCATGCCGCCAGCGTTCATCCTGAGCCAGGATCAAACTCTCAATAAAAAAGATTTTATAAAATAAATCTCATCTTTAAGTTTTTTCCTAAGCTACTCAAATTGACTTTTTACTTAGTTTTCAAAGATCATTTTTGCACTTCTTTTCCGATGTGCATTAGTAATATACCAAATTGAAAATAAAATGTCAACAAAAAAATCACTTTTTTTTACATTTTTTGCTTTTTTACACTTTTTAGGCATAAATATGCGTATTTTTCTTTGAATATTACCTATATATTTATATGAAAAAAATAGCAAATAAATGTCAAATTTTATTTACTATTTAATATTTTTTTATACTTTTCTAAATATTCATTTAGGATTTCTCTATTAAAAGGTCCAACATTTTCTTGCTTCATTTGAATTAGTTTTTCAAGTTCCTTATTAATAACAAACTCTAAATCTTTAGAATAATGCATGATTTTTTTATGATATTTATATTCATTTTTATCTAGAATACGATATCCACCATCCGGAAATACTCGTAAATCTAAATCATAATCAATATACTTTAGTACTCCATCATCCCAAAGGTAAGGGGATGCAATATTGCAATAATAAAATAAACCAAATTCTTTAAACTGAGCCATTATATTAAACCAATGATGCTTATAATATATAATGATAGCCGGTTCTTTTGTTCTATGTCCTCTACCATCTTCTTCAATTAATAATGTTTTATAATTACCACATACCAAGTAGTCTTCTGTTTCTTCAATAACTGTTGATTCTTCACAAATACTATTAATATGCCCATTATGTTTATAACAATGGAGTTTAAAGTTATCACCCATCTTATGTAACATTTAAACCATCTCTTTATCTAAATTATACTATATATTAATTTTTTGAACAATAAAAAATATGCCTATACTAGACATATTATTGCAATAATTCAATTGCTTTTTGTAATTGATAATCATTATTTTCATCGTTTTTGATATTATAATCTGGAACAATTCCTATACCATCAATACATTTGCCAGAAGGTGTCAACCATTTAGCAGATGTATATTTAACAGAATCACCATTTTCAAGTTCCGCAACTTGTTGCACTTTTCCTTTACCATAAGTAGTAGTACCTACTAAAGTCGCATTATAACTTTCTTTTAGGGCTGCTGCTAATATTTCAGATGCTGATGCTGACGTACGATTTGTTAAAACAACAACAGGATATGTTTTCTTTTCTTTTGTTTCATCTTTATAAGCAAAAGTACTATTACTTGTTTGTAGTGAATATATTACTTTACCTTCTTCTAAGAATAATGAGGCCACATCTTCAGCTGCTGATAAATAACCCCCAACATTATCTCTTACATCAATAATAAGAGCAGTCATTCCTTTACCTTCTAGATCACTTAAAGCTCTTTTAACTTGGACATCTAAGTTTTCTGAAAATTTAGTTATATCTAAATAACCTATTGTCGTATTTTCTAGCATTTTATAATTTATAGTAGTATTTTCTAATGATTCCTTAACTACATTGAATTTTAATATTTCGCCATTCCTATTAACCTCTAATTCAACATTTTTAATTTTATTATTTTTAATTAGATTTTTAATTTCATCACTACTTTTATTTTCAACATTTGTTCCGTTTAATTTTATAATTAAATCATTGGCTTTTAAACCAGCTTTTTCAGCAGGAGATCCTGCGATAACTTCAATTATTTCATTATTAGTTATAGAAATTCCTATACCATCATAAGTAGCAGCAAGATCATCAATAATATCACTATACTCATCATCATCTAAATATGTTGTATATTTATCACCTAAAAAATTAACCATTGCTTCTTCTGCTGCATTAAGCATACCCTCTTTATCAATATCATCATAATATTTAGATAAAAGAGTATTATATACGTCAATAAATTCTTGTAGCTCTTTATCTTTAACTATATCACTTATATTATTAGAAGAATTATTTAACATAATAACACCTGTTGTTACACTTGCAACAATAGCGGTTATAATCATTATTATAATAATTTCCAATAAATTAAATCCTTTTACTTTTTGCATTTTGTGATCACTTCCCACATATTAATTTTAGCATGGCACATAAAAAAAAGAAAGCAAATTGCTTTCTAACTTAATTTTTTTTGTATAGTTGTGTAATCTTCTATATATTCTTTAATATTACCACCCTTAATATATAATAATGTTAATTCACCAAAATCTAAATCTTCTATTTCTTTTGCATCAGGATTACTTTTATTATCCTCATTAACATTATAATATTTTTTATTTAAGCCATTACTTAAATCTAAGAAATATATTTTAATATAATCTTTTTCACTAGATTTACTTTTATATTGAGTTAATATCGCCGAATATTCTACTGCTTTATTAGCATCACCATCATATGCTAAAACATAATATTCATTATATGGTCTATTAAGAAGGGTTCCAACTGTTAATTTGTCATAACTAATTGTTACTGCAGGTTTTTCTTCTTCCTCTTTTTCATCATCTTTCTTAAATATTTCGGTTAAGCCATAGATTACTCCGACAAATAAGCCAATTATTATAACTATTATAATAAATCTTTTAACTTCGTTTTCTTCTTCAGTTGCGCCTCCACTAATTCCACGCACCTTTTTATTACTATTTTTAAACATTGGATTTTCTTTCATTTTCTTGCTCATTATTAAACCCTCCTATCACTTATAATTATAACTAAATATTTGAGTAAAAGCAATTAAATAATAAAAAAATCTATAGTATTTAAACTATAGACCTTTAATTATTTTGTATTTGCTACTAAAGTTTCATTGCCAAGTGAGTTTGCTATTAATTGCATTTCAGCTACAGTAAGTTCGGTACTAGCAAGATAGTAAGATATATTATTAGCATCCCAACTTAAACTATTAGCACTTAAAGCACCAATTGTTTCACTTAAGAATAATGGTTCTCCATAAACTGGTACTATTTCCATACTATCATTAGCAATTGTTGCTTCTTCAATTAGAACAAAGTTTTTCTCACCACTAAATGTTAGAATTACTCGATTGCCGGCAGCTGTTTCTACTTTTTCAGAACTTGTTAGGTAAGTATTACTTGGTATATATAATGGATAGATAATGTTTTCAATACTGGTTGTCTTTTTATCATTTTCAGGTTGAGTATTTGTATTGGTATTAACATTGGTATCTTTTTCTGTAGTGGTTTCGGTATTAGTTCCAGTTTGATTATTTTGAGTTGTATTTTGTTCAGTAGTATCTGTTTTATTTTTGCAAGTTTGGCCATCTTCACAAGTTTTAGTCTCTTCCTTAGGTTGTTCTTCAGGCTTCGGTTCTTCTTCCTTAACATAATCTTCTAATTTGAAATCATTTTTATTAAGCCCCGCTTTTAAATCAACATTCTCAAAATCCACTTTAATCTTAACAATATCATTGGTGTTATATACTTCAACTTTTTCAACTACTTTTTTATTATTTAAATAGATCTTTTGATAAGTAAGTTCTGCATTATTTGGATAATTTACTTTAGATTTAATAACATAACCTTTATCACTTTCTAATAGTTTACTATCAGCATCATCTTCCACATCTTTTAAAATACTACCTAATAAATATGCTTGTGATGAATTATCAGGCCATTCACTTTGGAATTTAAAGCTCTTATTTAAGGCAGGTGTAATAACATAAATATCATCTTGATTCTTTAGTATTATTTGTTCGTGATTGTTGGTTTGATTTACCAGTATAACTTTGTAATAATCATCCTTTAAATAATAACTTTCTAGGCTATAAGTAAATGTTTCTTCATCATTGCTAATTTCCATATTACCAGTTACTTTATAAGATTTACTATTATTAATGTTATTTTTAAAGTCTTTTATGACATCATCCTTACTTTCTTTACCACACCCACATAGTAGAAGAGCAAAACATAATATTACCGCTAATCTTTTCAAATTTACCACATTCCTTTTCTAATTAAAATATATTTGTTAATTTTATAAATATTCATGTATAATTACATAAATTTATTCCATAATACTAATAAAGGTGAGTGAGTTAGATGGAAACATTTCAAAAAGCGACACTAATATTTACAGTAATTGGTGCCATAAACTGGGGTTTAATCGGATTTTTCGACTTTAATTTAGTTGAATCATTATTCGGTGCTGAATCTATGTTACCAAATATTGTATATGCTATTGTTGGAATATGTGGTTTAATCAATATTGGTATATTCTTTAACCATTTTGAATGTAAAGAAAAATAGTCTGGTTAGGACTATTTTTCCTTCTTAAATATGGTAAGTATTTTGCTAACAGTATAAATTATACTATTAGCATTTTTTATGGCTATTTTTTTACCTAAAGCTTTACCTCCAACGGTTAAAGCCGATACTAAAGAGGCAAAAATTACATTCCAAAATGATAAATCATTATTAATAAATAAATTAACTACTAAAACTGTTATTAAACTACCACTTATAATACCACAAACATCACCAACTACATCGTTACAAAAACTAGAAACAGTACTAGCATTTTTAGCTATATCGATAGCTTTTTTAGCACCCTTCATTTTTTGACTAGCTCTTGAATGAAATTCTTTTACATCGCAACTTAAAGCAGCAGTGCCAATTATATCAAAAATTATTCCTATCAAAATAATAGTTATAATACATATTATTAAAATAATGTTATTAAATGTACCTAAATAGTTAGCAACTAAACTAAATATAATTGCTAAAATTAACGTTAAGAAAAAGACCTTTAAAGTCCAATAATTTTTCATATATCACCTTAATATAGCTTTCTTGATAACTTAAGTTCATTGCTTCTTTCACTTTTATCAGGAAAATCAGGCAACTTTGCAATTAATTCACTAATTTCTTGGAAAGTAATTGTTGTTTCATGTATTTTAGGTATTCTAATGCCATTTTCCCATAATTGATATATATTTTTTAAGCGTTCTCTTTCTTCTATTTCCGCTATTACTTTTTTATCGTCTCTAATTCTTTCCATAAATTCTCCTTAAAATAAAAAAAATATGGTATATTATAAATCAATTTTATGGTTTAGGTCGAGTTGAATTTCTCTATTTTCTACTAACAGTTACCCGTTAGCGATTTCTCTTTAAAGAAAACAATTAGGCGTTACCGGTCTAATTACTCGATTGCCACTTAATCCATACTTTAATACTTATAATATGTACATTCTAGAGATTTTCTCAAACACCAATATTGTCGTTATCCGCTTTTGCAAGAATGATTTCAACCAATTAATCATGATATTCCCCATTATCACGCACGGCAAGAATTACTATTATTACGACGTAGTAAAAGGATCGTGGATTATATGCCATTATAATCTTTCCTTAAACTTAAAATCATATATTCACCCTAACCTGGGCGGAAAAAGCAAATATATAAAGTGTCCTCTTCTATTGGTAGATTTTTAGCCCTACCTTCAGACAATGTTAGGTGACTAGAATAATGCACCACAAGAAAATTATAGCAAATTTACTAAAAATTGTCAAATTCGCGTAAAAAAATTCGCGTAAAAAAATAATTTTCTAATATATTATACTTGCAAATTAGAAAATTATTTACTTTATATGTATTATTTTATACAAGATATAAGTAAAAATGTCACTTAATTTGTGACATTTTTAACAATCAAGTTCTGGATATCCACTTGTACCTAATTTCCAGTTACATAATGTATATTCACTTAAACTACTATCTATACTACTTAAACTTATAGCATTTTTATTTGAGTTTAATAAATCTACAAATGCTTGGCTTTTCATGTCATCTATACTTTTTGTTGTTACTCCTTCTACACTTAGATTACTTGTTGCATAATCACTTAAATGATAGACATTAGTTATTCCATTAAATTGCGTATTTGTTCCTAAATTTCCAAAACCATAATTTCCTGTTGCTCCACTTAACGTTCCTCCTGTATATACATTATTTAATGCTAATGTTACTCGTCCATCACCATTATTATTATAAGAATGAATTATGCCACTGGCTTTGTCTCTACTATTTGTGATATTTCCTATATTATAACTATTTATTGTTGTAAATGTATTAGTAGTAGTTGGATCAAATCCTCCAACCATTCCAGATGCCGAAAAATTTTGTGATATAACATTACCCTTATTATATGTATTTAACACATATGCTTTACCATTATTTATTAACCCTACTATTCCACCATACGAATTATCATATATTACATGTGAACTACTTATTACATTACCTTCATTATATGATTTATCTATATATAATGTACCTCCACCATTAATTTGGCCAACTATTCCTCCTTCTCTTCGCATGCCATTTACTTCAGCATGATTATTAGAGTTAATTATTTTTGCAACTGTTCCTTTATTATCTCCGGATACTCTTCCTAGTATTCCTCCGCCATTTCCAATAAAATTAGTATTTGCTTCATTATATTCGCTTCTAACTTCACCATAATTATCACTATCTTCTATTATAACTATACTACCAATTGATGCTACTCCCATTATGCCTCCTACTTTTTGGTCAGTTGCAGTCGATTTACCTGTTGTTACCAAGCCATAATTTTTACAATTAGTTATAGTAAGATTTATTGGTATCGAATCTGTTCTTCCAACTACTCCTCCAATAGATGCGCTACCAATTGAATTCGTAATTGTTCCTCTATTTTCACAATTTTCTATTTTTACATCAATAATAGATTCAGATGACCCAGTTCCTAAATTTGCTATTAAACCACTAGTGGAATTACCATCTGATATATTTCCCTTATTTGTACAATTTCTTATTTCAGAATCACTATGAATTAATCCTATTAATCCTCCAACTTGATATCTTCCAACATCACTCGTTATATTTGCTTCATTATGGCAATTATTCATTTTCAATTTAGTTGCTTTAGCTACAAAAGCGCCAATATTTGCATTCACTGATGTTGTTATTTCTCCTCCTATGGTTAAATTATTTATTTCACCATATTGTATTCTTCCAAATAATCCAATATATTCCAAAACATCATTTTTTATATATAAATGGTCTATTCGATGATTTTTTCCATCTAATATTCCACTAAAATAATTTTGAATTTGTGAGTTACTTGATTCAAATCCTATTGGTTTCCATCCTCTTCCGGTTGTTAACTCTGTTTTTAATTCTTCATCTGTTTCATTTCCATTTATATCGCCATATTCTTTGGTTTGATAATCTTTATAACTATCATTCTTTTGAAAATCTAAATCTCTTGCTAATTCAAAGTGTTTTCCTTCATATGTCTCACCATTATTTACTGCTACTTGTAAATCTACTAAATCTTCTATATATTGTATTCTATATGGTTTATCTTCTTCTCCCGTTCCTTTATAATCAAAATATAATGTACAAAAAATCGTCTTTTCTGTTTCTAATATTACTGTATTTGTTTCTCTTTCAAAGCTTATGGCATTTTCTACTTCTTCTCCATTATTATCTATACACTTTGCTTCTTTATAGACATATTCTATTCCTGGCCATGTGTCTTTATTATATTCTTCATATTTATTTCTATCTTCTGATATCATTATGGCTAATGACTTTTCTTTTTTTATTTCCTTCAATTTTACTTCAGGAATACTTTTATATTTTGGTATTATTATATTTTTTATATTTATAGATAGTGTTAATAATACTGCTAGTATCAATGTTAATATAATATATTTTTTATATTTAGCCACTTGCTCTATCATTTCTATTCTCCTATTATTTTTTATTATATCACAAATATCACATTTATGTATACAATACAACTATCTATTATCTATAAGATTATTATATTATACCCCCCCCGAGAATCAAGAGAATCTTAAAAAATACTAACAATTTCTGTGTAAACAAAGAAAAAAAGCACATGTGTGCTTTTAATCTTTCTTAATTACCACACTGACTGTTGCAGATACTTCATAATTAACAAGTGGGTTAGTATTTTCAATTTTAACCTCAACTTGATGAGTACCTTCACCAAGACCTGTTAAATCAACATAACCTTTAATATCATTTATACTATTAATATTAGATGCAACACCTTTAACTTGAACCGATGGTTTAACTGAATCGAGTGTAGCTGTATATCCTTCTGGAACATTACGTTTCATTATTTCGCTCATTTCCAAAGTCTTTTGTGTTTCATCACCAAATGTAACTGCAATCGTAGCATTTTTTGTACTAATATATCTTACACCATTAGGCTTACTAATAACTACTGTATAGTTTTTAGCTGATTCACTACCCATACCATCAACATTAATATATACTGGCACAGATGTAATTTCTTTTATTTCTTCTTCTTCACCATATATATCAACTGAATATGATGCACTACCATTAATTGAAACAGACGCAATTGCTTTACCACTTACAAGTTTACCAGTTGTAAGAACAGATATTGGTACAGTAGTATGATAACTCTTCAATACTAAAGTGCCTGTTAAAGTGTTTGGCACAATTTCAACATTTTTAATTATTTCACCATTATTATCATATGCTACTAGAGGAATGCTTGTAAGTTCATATGTTCCCTCTTCAGTATAAGATTCATCTGCAACGGATACTAAAGCTTTAATAGATGATATTTCATCAATGCGATCTTGGCTGCCTTTAACAATTACCTCATTACTATCTAAAGTAACACTATCAACACTTAATTTTGGATCCAAATCATCCGTACCAACCAAATCATAAGTAACACTTTGAACCTCACTTACTTTATCTTTAATTGTAACTGTTAAATAAGATGGATCTAATATATAATCAACTGAATCAATAGCTTCACTACAAGTAAAGTAAACTTTATATGTACCAGCTTCAGTATATTTAGATAAGTTAAGTTCTACTTCAAATTCACCTAGTTGTTTTGCTAAATATATATCACTTTTTCTTCCTGCAATAGTAATATCAACAGTATCTGGCACATTTTCTACGACAAATGCTTCTTCATTATAAACTAATTTTACCGGAACATTTTTAATAATTTCTGCTTCAGTATCAACTAAACTAATAACTTTATTATCGATTAACCAGAAACAAATAACTGAAAATATTAATGATATAACTATTAAAAATTGTGGTCTATTAAGTAGTTTATTAAAACTAATATTATTGGCACTCATTGCTTTATTTAAGTTATAAACTATTCTACTAATTGGCATTATAATTATTTTATCAATAACTTGATAAATAGAATCTATTATTAGCCATAGTATTCTACCAATTTTTTTAAAAAACTTACTCATTTTCTTCACCACCTTCATTTTCTTCTGCTTCAAAGAAGACTTCAGCCTTTGGACTTAATTCTTCAATTAATTTCATTCTAAATTCATCTAGTGTTAAATTATAAGCAAGTTCGTTATTGCAAGCAATTGAGATACGGCCATTTTCTTCAGATACGATTAGCGCAATGGCATCACTTTCTTCCGCAATACCTAAAGCTGCTCTATGACGAGTACCAAGTCTTTTTGAAATATTTGGATTCATACTTGTTTTAAAGACTGCCCCAGCACAAGTAATACGATCTCCTTGAATAATTACCCCACCATCATGCATTGGTGAATTAGGAAAGAAGATAGTCTCTAATAAATCATCAGTTAAATCGGCATAAACTTTAGTAGAATTACTAATATATTCTTCTAGAGATATTTCTCTTTCAATAACAATTAAAGCTCCGACACGATTCTTTTTAAAGTATTCAACAGCTTTCATTATTTCAAATACTACTTTTTCTCTTTCATCAACAGTTAATATTTTATGACGACCTAAAAGTTGAGTTCTACCCAAAGATTCAAGAACACTTCTAATTTCTGGTTGAAATATAACAATAATTGCAAGTGGTCCCCAAGCTACAATATACTCAAGCAAAACACCAACAGTATATAAATTTAATAAATCACTAAGTATTTTAATTAAAAGAATGATAACTACACCCTTAACAATTAAAACCATTTTAATATTATTTTTAACATTTTTTAAAATATAATAGAAAGCTAGCCATACAATACATATATCTATTGCTTTAGTAACTACTCCCCATATCCAAGATAAATCCATAAATTCACTCCTTTTATCTTTGCTTAATCATTATAGCAAATTTTTTATAAAATAAAAAGTCCTAATGGACTTTATTCTTTTTCTATTTCTTGTTTTTCTTCTTTTCTGATAGGCATTTCTGGCATTTCTTCTATTAAAGGGGAATTAATATTATCTTCTAAAATAGGTTGATCATTAGTATTTTCTTCATCAATATTCTCAGATGAAACTTCCATATTAGATAAATCGCTCTCTAATTCCTCTACTTCTTCAATGGATGAAGAAGTATCTTCCTCTTCTTTTTTTATATTATTCGCTTTATTTTTTTTACTATCATAAATATAACCAATTAAAGCAAATAGTAAAAGAAGAGCAATAGTTAAAAACCATACATAATTGTTACCAATAAATTCTATAATTTTTCCCATAAGGTTTTTCCTCCTACCATAATTATATTAAGATTTAGTATTTTTATGAAATAATTAAATCTTGGCTCTCTGGCATTATTTGAATAAATGTATTACCATCATTAAATATTACTTCACTACCATCTTCATAAGTATATTTTGTTTGGCATTCACGACAATCTTTAGACCATTTAATATCAATAGCTTTACCATCAGTAATATAATATCCTGTACCTGTACCAATATTTTTTAAATCTTGTCTATTTTCAGTATCGCCAGCAAGTAACACATTTTTAACTTTATATACTAAAATATTTTTTACTTCTAGTTGTTTATCAATGGCAGCATCTTTATGAGCTACTCCTTTAACACTTCTTAAGTATACTTTTTTAGTACTATCATAATCATAAGTAGAATAATTACTTTTTGAATAATGAATTTCTACTTTATTGGCATCTTTAGTATTAGTCATCTTATCTACATCTAATTCTTTAGCAGTATAAGTAAGTAAATTTTTTTGCTCCGTTTCTTTATCATATTTAAATTTATCAACGGCTTTATTTAAAAGTTCCATACTCGTAAAACGACGATGAGCAATACTTAAATTAGCAATTGGTTCTGTCCAGAAATAACTGCCACTTTTAATATTTTCTTTAGAAGATCCTGAACCATAAATTAAACCATTAATATTATCAATACCTAAAGTTTTGATATCACTTTGAGCTTTAGGACTATAACCCCAGTGAACATAAATAGCATCATTTTCCATAACATAATCTAAATGATAGTGTCTTGCACTTCTTATTGGCCCTATCTCTTCGACATCTTTATCTTTAAATAATGCTAAAAATCTAGTTGTACCATCAGCATAATTAATCATTTCATAAACTATAAATGCTTCTTGCATACCTTTTTGTAGAGGTCTTGCATCACTAGCATTATTAATCATTATAGCAATTGGTCTTGATTTACTATTAACATCAATTATTTTAACTTCACCATAATCTTCTTTTTGCTTAATATCTTCTTCAGGTTTATTTACTTTTTTAGGCTTACTTAATACAAATATTAAACCTATTACTAGTGCTACTAATAAAACTCCTACTACAGCCAAAGCAATTACATATTTCTTTTTTAATTTTAATTTAATCTTTTCCATATACTACACCTTATCTTTCTAATCTTTTTAAATCTTTCTCTTTAATAGCTTCTCTTTTATCATAATTTTTCTTACCCTTACATACACCAACGCTTATTTTGACTAAATTTTTCTTTAAGTAACATCTAATAGGTATTAAAGTATAACCTTCGACTTTACTTAAATTTTCTAATTTTGCAATTTCTTTTTTATGTAAGAGTAATTTTCTTTCTCTTCTTTCATCATGATTAAAAATATTGCCTTCTTCGTATTTAGCTATATACATATTAATTATATAAGCTTCTTTGTTTTTTATTCTTACATAGGTATCTTTTAAATCAGCTGAACCTTTCCTTAGTGATTTTATCTCTGTACCTGATAAAACAATACCAGCTTCTATTTCTGATTCAATAAAATAATCAAATTTCGCTTTTTTGTTTACTATCTCCATCTTGAACCTCGAAATCTATCATTCTAGTATCTTTACTAGCATTAACTACTTTTATTTTAACACATTTTCCTAATTGATACATCTTCTTTTTATCACTAGATACTAGCGCAAGCAATTCAGGTACATAAGTATAATAACCATCAAGAGTACTTATGTGGACTAAGCCTTCCACTAAATTAGGAAGTTCCACAAAGAAGCCAAAATTAGTAACAGTTGTTATGATGCCTTCAAATTCTTCACCAATATGATCCTCCATATACTCAGCCATCTTCATATCATCTACTTCTCTTTCGGCATCTACTGCTGCTTGTTCTCTTTCAGATGAAAGTTCAGCTACTTCTGGTAAATATCTACTATAATAATCAATTGTTTCTTTATCCATTTTTTTCTCAAAAAGATATGTTCTAATTAAATGATGAACTGTTGTATCGGGAAATCTTCTAATAGGAGAAGTAAAATGTGTATAATTTTTTAAACCTAAACCAAAGTGGCCAATATTATTAGCACTATAAATAGCTTTTTGCATACTTCTTAAAAGTAAGGAAGATAATATTGGGGCTTCATCTCGATCTTTAAGTTCTTCAAGTAATGCTTGCATATCTTTGCTTCTTGCATCAATACCTTTAGTACTTACATGGATATTTAATATTTTTAAAAGATTCACAAACTCATCTATTTTTTCTTTTTTTGGTGTCCCATGAACCCGATAGATAAAAGGTAAATCCATATTATAAAAATGGGTAGCAATAGTTTCATTAGCTGCTATCATAAAGTCTTCAATTAACTTTTCACCTTCATTTTGTTCTCTTTTAATAATATCAATACACTTACCATTTTCATCTTGTACTATTTTAGGCTCTGGTATATCAAATTCAATATAACCCTTTTTTATTTTTCTTTTTCTTAAAATATGCGCCAGTTCTTGCATTAATAAAAGCGTATCACTATATTTTTCATACCCATCAGGTATTGTATTTTCTTCTAAAATTTTATTAACACATTTATAAGTCATTTGTTTAGCGCTTTTAATAACTGATGGAAAAATATTATAGTCTTTTACTTCACCACTATTATCTATCTTCATTACACAGCTAATGGCCAGTCTTTCAACATTAGGATTAAGAGAACATATACCATTAGATAATTCATGGGGAAGCATTGGTAAAACCCTGTCTGCTAGATAACTAGATGTTCCCCTTGCCATTGCTTCATCATATAAATGAGTATTAGGCCTTACATAATAAGAAACATCAGCAATATGTACTCCAAGTTCATAATAATCATCTAATTTTTTAATACTAATTGCATCATCAATATCTTTGGTATCATCGCCATCAATGGTAAATATTAATTCGGAAGTTAAATCAGTTCTTCCTACTTTATCTTTATCTCTTACTTCATCAGGAATACTTTTTAATTCTTCTTCTACTTCTTTACTAAATTCTAGAGCAATACCATATTTATAAGCAATAGTAAGTATATCAATATCGGGATCATTTTTATGGCCAATAATTTTAATAATAGTTCCTTCAAATACATTATCACTTAACTGATTTGTAAGTTCTACTAAAACCTTATGACCATCAACTAAATTAGCAAAATTATTTCTTAAATTAACTATTATATCTAATCTCTTATCATCAAGAATTAAAGTCGGAATATTATCTACAAATAAGATTTCACCAATAACAGTATTATGTTTTCTATTAAGTATCTTTAATACAGTACCTTCACTTTTACCATTTCTCGTAAATAGATCAACCAATACTATATCCCCTTCAATAGCGCCATTTAAATTATCTTTATTAATAAAAATATCTTCTTCACCATTATCTTGCACTAAAAAAGCATAACCACCTTTAGCCATATCTATTCGACCTGTATGAAGTGATTTACAATTTTCCATTAAGATATATTTTTGTTTCTTAGTTTCATGAACTATACCGCTTACTACTAATTTTTCTAATTCATTTTGTAAATTTTGTAATTCTTCTGAAGTTGTAAATCCTAAATAATCATTTATTTCTATTAATGTTTTAGCTTTATCATCACTTTTTAAATATTCTAGTATCTTATCTTGCATAAGTTCTCACCCCATTATAATGGCAACTTTTTTCGCCCTCATCATCCCAAGCAACACTAACTGTAGCATTTTTATCTATTTCTTTACCTGTACAAGTATCTATTTCACTTTGAATAAGTCCTTCATTAATTAAATATTCTACTTTTAGTGGTTCACAAATATGATTATCACAAACCATTTCTTTATCATATTTATTGGCATATACACAAGCAACCTCTTCAATTTCTTTAACAAATTCATTACAAGAGTTTTGATTAATGTTTTGATGTGTTTTAGTTAAACTAATAGTAGCTACAGTACCAAGTAAACCAATAATTGCCACTACTGCTAAAAGTTCTATTAATGTAAATCCTTTATTATTCATATTCACCACATTATAATTATAACATTGTCTCAACATAAAAAAAAGAAAGTATTGCTACTTTCCAATATTATTTCGTTAAGAATATAATAAATGATATTACAAAGAATAATACACCAAGAATGAAAGTTAAACGACTTATAAATAACTCTGCTCCTCTTTCTTTCATATTTTGGAATAATTCTTGATTACCACCAGTTATAATACCGGCTGAATCAGTTGCTTTATTACCTTGTAATAAAACAATAGCAATAAGTAGTACTGAAACTACTAATAAAATTGTTTCTAACATTATTATTCATTCCTTTCTTTAATAGCATTTTCTAATTCTTCTTTAGTCATTTTAGTATACCCTTTGATTTTTAATTCTTTAGCCTTTTCTTTTAAATCTTCTAAAGAAGTCTCTTCTACTTTAGTATTTTCTTCATTTACTTCAAAATCAATACTACCATTTTTAACAATATATTCAATTTGTTCTTTGGTAATTGTTTCATATTTCATTAAAGCATCACTAAGAAGACTAATTAGTGCTTTATTATTAGAAATTATTTCTTTAGCTTTCTTATAACATTCTTCAATTATTTTTCTTGTTTCTCTATCTATTTCTAGAGCAACTTGATCACTAAAGTTTTTAGTTTTACCATAATCTCTTCCTAAGAAAACACTACCTTGTTGTTCTTCATATTGCATAGGTCCTAAATCACTCATACCATATTCAGTAACCATACTACGAGCAATATTAGTGGCTTTCTTAAAGTCATCTGATGCACCAGTAGAAATTTCATTTAAGAATATTTCTTCCGAAACTCTACCACCAAGTAAACCAGTTATTTGGGCAAGTAATTCTTTTTTAGTTGCTACAACTGTTTTTTCTTCCTTTGGCAGCATCATTGTATAACCACCAGCCATACCACGAGGAATGATAGTTATTTTATGAACTTCTTGCGCATCTTCTAATTTTAAACCAATAACAGCATGACCAGCTTCATGTAATGATACTAATTTCTTTTCTTTTTCGGTTATCTTACGAGAAGTTTTAGCAGGTCCCATTAATACTCGGTCAGTTGCTTCATCAATTTCAGCCATTCCGATTGCAGGTTTATTACGACGAACAGCAAGTAGAGCTGCTTCATTAAGTAAATTTTCAAGGTCGGCACCACTAAAGCCTGGTGTTCTTAAACTTAAATTTTCTAAATTAACAGTACTATCTAATATTTTATTTTTAGCATGTACTTTAAGGATAGCTTCTCTTGATTTAGAGTCTGGCAAATTAATTGTAACTTGACGATCAAATCTACCTGGACGAAGTAAAGCAGGATCCAATACATCTGGACGGTTAGTAGCGGCAATTATAATGATACCTTCATTTTCACCAAAGCCATCCATTTCCGTAAGTAATTGATTTAATGTTTGTTCTCTTTCATCGTGTCCACCACCAAGACCTGTTCCACGTTGTCTACCTACCGCATCAATTTCATCAATAAAGATTAGACAAGGAGCACTTCTTTTGGCTTCCTTAAACATATCACGAACACGAGATGCACCAACACCAACAAATAATTCTACAAAATCAGATCCACTAATATAGAAGAATGGTACATTAGCTTCTCCTGCTACTGCTTTAGCAAGTAAAGTTTTACCTGTTCCTGGAGGACCTACTAATAAAACACCTTTTGGAATTCTAGCGCCAAGTTTTTGAAATTTCTTGGGATTTTTTAAGAAATCGATTAATTCTTCTACTTCTTGTTTTTCTTCAGTTAGGCCAGCAACATCTTTAAAGCTCTTCTTATCTTGATCATTAGAAAGTCTTGCTCTACTACGGCCAAAATCAACCGAATTTTTATTAGTCATCGCAAGTTTCTTCATTAAAACATAACCAAAGACAATAACTAAAACAAATGGTAGAACATTTACAATAATGTATAGAAATGCACTACTACCAGGATCACTCTTAGTATCATATTCTGCTATATCATTTTCCGTAACATAATCAGTAATTAAAGGTACTTCTGATTCAACTAATTTAGTTTTAAAACTTTCATTTTCATCATAATCCTTTAACTTACCTTCAACATAATAAACAGATTCATTACTATTTGGAGTAATCATTATCTCTGTTACATTATTATCTTTTAAACTTTTTAAAAGTTCTCCAGTTGATAATTCATTTACTTTATTACCTTGCATATCTAATATAAATAGAACTACTATTACTACTCCAATTAATATTAAATAAGGTAAAGTATTTTTTAATCTATTACTATTATTTTGATTATTCATTATTCTTCCTCCATGTACTTAAGTATTATATCATATTTTTCAGAAATTTCCTTATCAAATATTGATTTTTTTATTCCTGGTAACCAAATTACATTATTTTCGCTATCCGTTACAATAGGATAACTCTTTCTTTTAACTTTGTCTAGTTTAATATCAATAAAAATATCTTTTATTTTTTTACTACCTTTTAGATTCTTAATTTGCATTTTATCACCAGGTAATATATTTCTCACAATAAGTGGTAATTTAACTTCTTTACTATTAATTCTTGTTGTATAATTACTAGTATCTTTAGAACTTTTTATTTCTTTAATAGTATATTTATCTAAAATATTTATTTTTTTATTAAAAATATATTTATAGTTATCGACATTTTTATTCTTTTCAATTATTAAATAGTTATAACTTCTTCTGGCAATAAAATTATCTGCTAAATTAATTTGTTTATTTTTATCACTTTTAAGTAATTCTAAAATACTATTAAATTCTTTATCATTAATATTAAATATTTCTTTTCTTTGAATATCTTCAATAACATATTCAATAATTTTTCGTTGCAGAAATTCATCTTCTTTTAATAAATTTTTAATATTAATTTTATTATCTTTATATATATTATCTATTATCTTTTTTATTTCTCTATTTACATAATTATGATAACTTTCTAACTCTTCACTA
>CANQDM010000015.1 GCA_947591505.1 uncultured Bacilli bacterium
TTTCCACAATTTTTATTTGGCATATTTATTATATCACCTTTCTACTTATCAGTCATTATGTTTAACACAACCTTTTTCTTAAAGAAACAACACTTGGTTTTACTATTAAACTATCTGTAGAACCACCTGTTTCAAATTTACCTACCCATATGCCATTTAAATTCTTTTCTCCTAGAGTAAATGCTGGATGTGTATAATATTTATCTATTGTAGCATCACTTTCATTCATCTTAGTTGCATTTTCAACACTGCCAAATTTTATATCGATTATTCTTGTTTTATTTCCTGTTACATTCCATAATGCTGTGTCTGATGTTGATGTATCTTTTGTATTTGTTATATTGGAAATTATATTATTATAATTTCCAATATTCCATATTTTATATTGATATCTTGGTATCCAGACAAAATATCCTTTGATATCTTTATCGTCTATTTTATCTCCTACTTTGTGATTTACATTATCATTTAGTATTACGGCATTCGCCCATCTTTTTTCACTATAGTTATACCATTCACTATTTAGATTGGCATAATATACATCTCCATTTGATTTTATCTCTACTGGTATTAATGGATCTTGTAATACTGGATCTGCTCCATTTAACTCTTTATCTACCCATTTCTCTTTATGTATACCACTTCGCTCATATAATTCATCTATCGCATCTTGGACATTATTTGTTTTTGTATGCTTATTATCAAATGATACTTTATTACTTTCGATATATGCATCAATTGCATACACTGTTGTTAAAGAAAATATCAATCCTAGTATAAAACCTATTACTATTTTATAATTATTTTTTATTATTCTCTTCATTATAATAACCTCTATTATCTATAAGATTATTATAATATACCCCCCCCGAGAATCAAGAAGTTTCAAAAAAATCTGTGACATTTTTATCACAGACTTTATATTATCTTGTATAGAACCATTGGTATAAGCCAGGATATCCCGGCGGATTAATTGTGTGTGAATTAAAGTTTGAACTATTGTAGAAGCCACCTGATGCTAGACCATAGTGTAGATGGGCTCCAGTTGTACACCTATCATATCCACCATATTTAGATGCAGTAGATTTTCCTCCTCCAGATAGTGCCACAACTGTTTCGGTAGTTACAACATCACCAACTTTAACTAATATTTCTTTTAAATGCATAAATACATAAGTATAAGGTTTACCATTAACATACGCCCAAATATAAACCATGTTACCACCACAAGATGATTTTCTAACTATAGCTCCGACTGTACCTGCGGCTGTTGCATAAACTTTAGTACCTTCAGATACTCCCATATCAATACCTTTATGATTAGAACTTGCACCAGCTGTTGGGCTTTTTCTTTTACCATAAAGAGATGTTATTTTAGCCTTTGATACTGGTCTTAACCAACCACTACTATTAATATTTCCGTTAAGGCAAACTGACAACAATTGATCATCTTTACAACCTAAATTCTCATAAGATTTAATAGATTCTTTTAAAGATGATATTTGTTTATCTAAAGAAACAGTTCCTTCTTCTAATTCTTCTATTTCACCATTTAAAGCATCAACACTTTCTTCATAAGCAATTATTTTATCTCCCAATTCATCTTCATACTTATCTAATTCTTTACTTAGTTTTTCATTGCTTTTAATAAGCAACTCTAATTCATCTAACTTATTTTGATTTGCTTCTGTAATTTGACTTACTGCATCCATTCGCATAATCATTTCAGTTATAGTGGATGCACCAGTTATGTATGATAAATAAATATTGTCAGATTCTAATTGTTGATAAAGTCTTAATAACTCTTCTGATTCAGCTTTTAATGCATCAATATCTTGATTTGTTTTTTCAATTTCATCACTTAAACTTGTTATTTTTGCTTTAGTATCTTCCAAATCATTTTCTGCTTGATTTCTTTTCTTAATATTGGCATTCCTTTCTGCTTCAGTTTGTTTTTTCTTATTTTGTTGAGTTGAATATTTATTTTGTAATTCTTTTAATTGATTTCTTAAATCACCTAATGTTTGTCCAGAGGCTGCCATTACTGGCATAGCAAAATGAGTGGAAGTAAAACCTACTACAAAAATTACTAAAAATATAATTCTTAAATAATTAAGTACACTCTTCTTCATCATATCTTCAAATACTTTCTAACTGCAAGGAGACTACCTAACATACCAATAATTGCTCCTAGTCCTGCAATAATAAATGAAACATAGAATACTAAATTATATGGACTTAATAAAGGAATTAAATCACTTAATAAATGACCATTTAATTTGCCATAAGCAATTATATAGCCATAAATTGTCACAATAATTGGAATTAAAGAACCGAGCAAACCTATGACAAAGCCTTCAATTACAAATGGTAACTTAATTGCAGTATTACTACCACCAACTAAACGCATAATTTCAATTTCATTTCTTCTTGAATAAATTGTTAGTTTTATGGTATTAGTAATTAAAAATGCTGTAACAAATATTAATGCAATTACAACAATTACAGTTACTTTTTTTACTACATCAAATACAGAAAGAATAGTAGATACAGCGTCTTCACCATAATTAGCACTATCAACTTTATCCATGTCTCTAATTTTTTCAGCCACACTATTTAAGCTATTGGCATCTTTAACAGTTACTGTAAATGAATCAAGTAATGGATTATTATCATATTTTTCAAAAATAGTACCAAATGATTCATTATATTGACTCATTTCTTGTTTCCATTCATCTTTACTTTTATATACTACTTCTTCAACATTAGGTAACTTTTTAATAGTAGATTGTAAAAAATTAGCATCGCTTTCATTAGCATCTTGTTCAAGATATACTACAATACTAAGTTCACTCTCTAAACTTTTAGTTGCATCATTCACATTAGCAGCAATCAAAAGAGAAACTGATACAACCATTAAAGTAATTGTGGCGCATAATATTGAAGCCATACTTAAGCTAAAGTTACGAAAGACACTTTTAAAAGCGTCTCTAATACTTCTACCTACAATTCTAAACGCTTTCATGAGATTTATATCTTCCTTTCATATAATCACCAGTAAGAATGCCATGCTCAATTAATAACACTCTTTTTTTCATTCTGTTAACAATTTCTTTATCATGGGTTGCCATAATAACCGTTGTTTTTAAATCTTTATTAATATTTTCAATAACACTCATAATTTCTTTACTAGTTTCTGGATCTAAGTTTCCAGTTGGTTCATCACATATTAAAAGCTTAGGCTCATTTACGATTGCCCTTGCAATACATACTCTTTGTTGTTCGCCACCAGAAAGTTGATGAGGAAAACTTCTTACCTTTTCTTTTAAACCAACTATTTCTATTGCTTTTAATACTTTCGGTCTAATTTCAGATGCTTTAAGTCCCAAGCACTCTAAAGCAAAGGCAACATTTTCATAGACAGTTAATTTAGGTAACAATTTAAAGTCTTGAAAAACAACACCGATTTTTCTTCTTAGTTTATATATTTTGCCATTTCTTAGTTTAGCAACATTAACACCACCAACTATAACACTGCCTTTAGTAGGTTTCTCTTCTCTATATAACATTTTAATAAATGTTGATTTCCCTGATGCTGTATGACCAATGACAAAGACAAACTCACCTTTCTCTATTTCCACTGATAAATCAGCAAGAGCAGTTACTCCTGTTGAATAAGTTTTATTAACATTTTTTAATTCTATAAACTTCATAATACCCTACTCCAATATAATTATAGCAAAAAAACACCATTATATAAATGGTAAATTTGACCTTTTGACACCGCCTTGCACTTCATAACAGTCACTTATTACAAAAAAGGCATGAGGATCAATCTCTAAAATACGTTCTTTAAACAAGTGCGTATCTCTATTTCTAATAACACACATAAGCATTGCCCCTCTTAAATGGGAGTAACCACCAACTGTTGGAAATATTGTAAAGCCTGTTTTGAATTCTTCTTCAATAAGTATTTTGATTTTTCTTGATTCTCTGGTATATATCATAAATTTCTTACTATTAGATATACCAATAGTTATTTTATCAACTAAACTAGAAGCAATAACAATAATTATAACAGCATAAACCGCTTTTTCTACACCAAAGACAAAACCACCAAGTAAAACAATAAATGAATCAAATAACAATACACTAGTACCTTCACTCATATGTAAATATTTTGAAATTAATTTTATAATTACATCTCCCCCACCAGTTGAATAACCATATTTATAAATTAAGCCATTACTAAAACCATATAGTAAACTAGCTAAAGCAACTGTTACAAGTATTTCATGAAAACTAAAATAAGGTAAAATCATATTAGCTATTGGAGTTGTAAAAGTAATAAATATGGGATATAAAAATGTTCCAATAAAAACTCTTTGAGCTTCTTCTTTTCCTAAAAATATATAGCTAACTATAAGTAATAAAGTCGAAGATACATAAATAAATATTTGGGAATTAAAACCCGTTAAATGATTTACCACAATAGCTAAACCGGACATACCTCCAACTACAATGTCATTAGGATTAAAAAATAAATTATAACATAATGCTAAACAAAATGTTCCAAAGACAAATGAAACACCAGTTATAATTGTTTCTTTAGTATCTTTACTAATTTTTTTTCTTTCCTCTTTCATATTCTTCTACCTTCTATAATTATACATAATAAAAAAGATACTTGCAAGATAGATAAGTTCTAATATCCTAAATAATTAATATAATTTAGCGAGGTGAATTTATAATGAATGGTAATTTTTATCAAAATCCAACATTTCCAACTAATCAAACTTATCAACCACAAGCTCCTACTTTAACAAGTCCACCAGGCAATATTTCTTCTACTTCTCTTTTGCCATTTGAACAAAGCTATATTGAAAATATTTTAAGACTAAATAAAGGTAAAAGAGTAAATGTATATTATACTTATCCTGATAGTAATGAATGGCGAGATAAAGTATATCAAGGTATAATTGAAGAAGCAGGTAGAGATCATTTAGTTTTAAGTGATCCCAATACCGGCAATTGGTATTTACTTCGAATGATTTATTTAGATTATGTAGAGTTTATGGAAAAAATAAATTATTCACATGATTATTCCGAAAAAAATTTCTAACATAAAAAGATTTAGATGAAAACGTCTAAATCTTTTTTAAATATAGTCTAAAATATACTTTTTCATCACCTAATATTGTACTAGGGCCATGACCAGGGTATACTTTAATATTATCTGGATATTTACTAATAAGTTCTAAACTTTGATGCATATCTTTATCACTACCTGTTGGTAAGTCAGTTCTACCAATCGTTTTATAGAAAAGGAAATCACCACTAAATAATACCTCATCATCTTTAAAATAATAACAAACAGAATCATTTGAATGCCCGGGTGTTTTAATTATTTCATAATTGAATCCTTTAACATTTAAAGTCTCTTTTAAATGAAAATATTCTTCTATATCTTTTAATGCCCCAATGTGATCAAAATGATGATGCGTAATTAAAATGCCAACAACATTTTTACCCTTTGTAGCATCAATTATTTTATCAGCTTCAGCACCAGGATCGATAATAATTGTTTTATTATTTTTAGTTACTATATAACAATTTTCTTGTAAAAGACCAACAACTATTCTCTCAATTTGCATTTTAACCACCTAAGTTAATTTTATCACATTTCTTCTTTAAAAACAGGATGCCTTAAATGATTACTTTTAGTCTTTTCTAAAAATTCGACATTACATTTATATTTAGGTTCAACATATATTGCATCTTCTTTAAAATCTATAAAAGGAGATTCTTTTAATTTCTTTTGGCTTACTAATTTTTTATATAATACTTGTCTTTTATGCATTGTGACTTTACCAACAAAATGAAGTTCATTATTTTTAACTTCTCCTAGTAAAAGAGACACCATATTTACTTTTTCACTTTCAATATAGCCACCAATTGTAAATACTTCTTCTTGCCAATTTTTAATTTTAATCCAATCATCTAATCTTTCATTGATGGTATATTTACTTGTTTTTAATTTAGCCACTATTCCTTCTAAATGCAATTTTTTAATCTTTTTAAATAAATCTATTCCTTTTTCTTCCACATATTTAGTTTTCATAAATACATCATTATCTTTTATTTTCGCAAGTCTTTTCTTTCTATTCATTAAAGTTAAATTAGTTATATCTTCGCCATCATATAACATATCAAAACAGACAAATATAATTGGATTATCTTCACTTTCTTTTTTTATTTTAGTTTTATTTTTTAAATGAGCTCTTTCTTGTAATTTACTAAATGATGGAGCACCATCTTGAAACATAACTATTTCCCCATCAAAAATGGTATCTTTAGTTACTAAGTTTTTAATTTTTTGCAACTCTGGATACAAATAACTAATATCTTGTTTATGCCTGTTTTGAATAACTACTTCATTGGGTGATGCAAAAATAACGGCCCTATTACCATCAAATTTAAGTTCATAGATATAATCTTTAGAATCAAATGGTTCATATTGTTCTTTTAAAAGCATTGGTACCCATTTTCTATTTTTCCAGATATTAATCATTTTTTCTTCAAACTCTTTTCTAGGGCTTCAAGTAAATCATCAATTTGTTTCTTTTGGGTTTTCTTAGCCTTTTTCACTGGTTTACCATTTAATTTATCATCAATCGCATCTTTAATATTATTTTGATATTCATCTTGATATTTTTCTGGTTCAAATTTGCCTTTTCTCTCATCTATTATTTTCATCGCTAAATCTAGTTCTTTTTCGGGTACATCTAATTTTAAATTTTCATCTGGTAAGATAACTTCTTCTTGAAAAAACAAAGTAGTCATGATTATACCAACATTACTAAATCTCAAAATACAATAATAAAATTTACTACCAATAACAGTTTTTGCTAAAGCTACTTTTTTACTTCTTTTTAGGGCTTCACAAAACAAATTATAAGATTTACTTTTTTTCTCAGTATCAAGTAAATAACTTTTTTCAAAATAAGCAGGATCTATCTCTTTCATATCTATAAATGCGATAATTTCTATTTCATGTTCATTTTCTGGCTTCAATTTATCAAGTTCACTTTTAGGAAATGTTAAATATTTGTCTTTCTCATATTCATATCCTTTGATAATATCATTTTCTTTAACTTTAGTTTTACAATGTTCACAATATTTAACATAAGAAATACGATGTAAGCATTCCTTATGTAATTGATTAAATGATGTATCATTATTTCTAATAATAGGATTCATTAATATTGGTATATTAACAAGACCAAAAGAGATACTACTATGAATATTAGGCATTATTATCACCAATATTATTATGAACTTAAAACATAATTTTTATTTACTAATTTATAAGTTGTAACATAAATATCTGTATTAGTCGTAAATTCTATTACTAATTTATTTTTCTTTTTAACTATAAGTATGCCAATAGTTTTATTATTAGAATTTTCTTTGACATATTTATCAATATAACTAACATAAAATTGTAGCTGTCCTATATCTTCTGGTTTTATTTCTTTTGACTTTATTTCTACTACTACATAGGCATTTAATTTAATGTTAAAAAATAATAAATCAATTCTATAAGTTTTGCTATTAATTTTTAACTTATATTCATGCCCAACAAGAGCAAATCCTATACCTAATTCTAAAAATCTATTTTCCACTCCATTAATTAGTTTTCTATGAATAGTAGCTTCATCTAATTCACTTTGGTTAGTTTCAATAATTATTGGATCTTTTATCATATCTTCGATAGTTAAATTATTATTTTTAGTATCAGTTATTAATTTAATGTTATTTTTATTGGCATAAGATAATCTTTCAAATGATTTATTTTTGATTTCGTTTCTTAATTCTCTAACTGATAAATTATTTAATATTATTTGATTAATATAATAATTTCTTTCATTTTCGTTTTTAATTGGTAATAACAATACAATTTGCGTCCAACTCAATTGCGAAATCAGTGATTTCGCAATTGGAAATTCCAAATAAAATTTACGCATTAGTTCTAAATTTCTTCTACTATAATTTTTTCCATATTCCTGGGCTAATTTTTCTCCCCATTTTTTAATTATATTATCACCATATTTGGCTCTTAATGCCCCACCTTGTGCTTCTACTAGTATTCTACCTATTTCATAATATCCTTTTAATCTTTCTTCATTGTCAACCATCATTCTTACTCTTCTATTACTTTCGATATCAATTATGACATCTTTTACTTTTTTTAATGCTTCATCATTCATAAATGTTTCCTCCTTTTTTGATGAAATTTTTACCCCTTCACTTATATATATAGTAACTTTTTTGCTGATTTCCTTTTTTTCTAAGAAAAAGTTAAAATTTTTTTACAAAATCTTGACTTTATAGCCTTTTAAAACTTGTATATATGCATTATTTTAAATTATAATTATATATAGGAGTGATTCCATGAAGAAAAGTGGATTTATGGAAGGCGCTATTATTGCCACTTTAGCCATCTTCTTTACTAAATTTTTAGGTATTATTTATGTAATTCCTTTTTATAGTATTGTTGGTACTCAAGGTGGAGCTTTATATGGTTATGCCTATAACATTTATAATTTATTTTTAATTATTTCAACGGCTGGTATTCCTCTTGCAATTAGTAAACTTACAAGTGAATATAATACTTTAAATATGCAAAGAGAAAAAGCTTATTTATTTAGATCAACAAGCAAAATTATTTTAATATTTTCTGTTGCTTGCTTTTTAGTTTTATTTCTATTTGCTCCCGCTATTGCCCATTTAATAATTGGTAATATTACTGGAGGTAATACACCGGAAGATATAACTTTTGTCATAAGATGTGTTTCATTTGCCATATTAGTTGTACCAATGCTTGCCATAAGTCGTGGTTACTTGCAAGGTCATGGTTATATAAGACCTGCTTCATTTAGTCAAGTAATAGAACAAATAGTGAGAATTGCTGTTATAATTGGGGGTAGCTTTCTAGGTTTAAAAGTATTTAATTTAAGTTTAAGATCCGCTGTAGGTATTGCTGTATTTGGCGCATTTGCTGGTGCAATTGCAGCCTACATCTATTTAATAAATAAATTATTCAAAGTCAAAAATGAAACAAAAACCGATATTAGTACTTTAAAAAAAGAAGAAAAAGCCGCTATTACGAAAAGGATTATCATGTATGCTATTCCTTTTATTGTCGTAAATATTGCTAATTCTTTGTATACATCTACTGATATGATTCTTTTAATTAGAGGATTACATTATTTGAAATTTGATACTCCATCAATTGAAGCCATCAGTAGTGTCTTTACTACTTGGGGTGGAAAAATAAATACAATTATAACAAGTATTGCCACTGGTATTGCAATAAGTTTAGTACCAAACATAGCAATAAGTAATACCAAAAAAGATTACAAAGATATCAATGATAAATTTAATACATTATTACAAATATTTTTCTATGTTGCTCTTCCTTTAGCAATATTTATGAGTATCTTTGGAGATGCCATATGGAAAATATTCTATGCAAGTCAAAATGAATTTGGCCCAATAATAATTAAATTCTCAATTATAACTGCTGCCGTTGATGCTTTATATATAATGATATGTAATGGCTTACAAGGACTTAATAAAACTAAAATTATTTATACATCTGTTTTATTAGGTTTAGGGATTAATCTATGTTTAGATGTCCCATTAATGATTTTATTTAATCACATTGGTATTTATCCTTATTATGGTGCCATTGCTGCTACTCTTATTGGTTATATAATTTCTCTAATTATTCCATTTGTTAATTTAAAGAAAGAATTTCATATAGATTATTCAGAAACATTAAAAAAATTACCGAGTTTATTTTTAGTATATGTTTTAATGATATTTTTATCTTTGATATATCGTGGTATAATAATAAATGTAGAAAGTAGAATATTATTAATTTTATTACTTGCTACATTTGGTATAATACTTCTTGCTATTTATTTATTAATAAATAAAAAAGAGTTATTAGAATTATTAGGAAAGAAAAGGGATAAATAATGAATTTTTATGTTATTTTAGCAATTTTAATTATGATACTGGCTATTTTAGTATTTACTTATTTTGCTTGTGCAACAAAATTAAAAAAATATCAAGAAAAGATGGATAAAGCTGAAGAAATAATTGATGAAAATTTAAATAAAAAATTAGATTTAGTTATTACTTTAAATAGTACTATAAAAAATGTAACGGGTAAAAAAGATTATTTAAAAGATTATATATCTATTAGGGATTTAATTATAACTAATATAGAAATAGATATGAAATTAAATGATGCAATTAAGCTCATTAATGAATTAGCTAATGATTATAGTGATTTAAATAATGATAAAGAATTTATGAAAACATTAAAAGCAATTAATGAATTAGATGAGGTATTAGTTGCTGCTAAAAATTTATTTAATCAAAATGCAATAAAATCAAATCAATTAATCAAAACATTGCCTTATAATATAGTAGCCAAAATAGCTAAATATCGAATAAGAAGTTTTTATATAATAAATAAAACCGATGATGGCGTTAATTTCTAAAGTTGCCAATCAATCGGTTTTTTATTATTCTTAGTTAAAAATTCATTTGTTTTAGAAAAAGGTTTTGAACCAAAGAAACCACTACTTGCCGAATATGGAGATGGATGAGGACTAGTTAAAACTAGATGTCTTGGATTAGTAATATATTTTTTCTTCTCTTTAGCAAAGTTCCCCCATAATATAAATACTACTGGTTCATCTTTTTTATTTAAGGCTTTAATAATATAATCTGTAAGTAATTCCCAACCTAAATTACGATGCGAAGCTGGTTTATCTTTTTCTACTGTTAATACGGCATTAAGAAGCAGTACTCCTTCTTTTGCCCATTTAGTTAAATCACCATATGGGGCTGGTTTAATACCTAAATCATTATATAGTTCTTTATAAATATTTTGTAGTGATGGTGGTATTTTAATTCCTTTTTGAACACTGAAAGAAAGTCCATGAGCTTCTCCTTCACCATGATATGGATCTTGGCCTACAATTACTACTTTAGTATCTTTATAGCTAGTAAGTTTAAGGGCATTAAACACATAATTTTTAGGTGGATAAACTACACTTGTATTATATTTTTCATTAATCATTTGCATAAATTTTTTAAAGCCAGTACTTTTTTCAATTATTTCTAATATTTGATCCCAATCATTTCCTATCATATGTTACCTCTTAATTATTTCATTAGCATATTTTTCAATTTCTGAAAGTTCACCCCTAATATTACTACTATCTAATTCCTTATCTATTCTTTTACTTATTGCCATTTCTTTCGCCATTAATTCTTTTATTAAAATTGGTCGTGCTTGTTTTAATGTTAATCTTTCTATATATTTCATATATTCTTTACCATTGCTATCTTTATGTTTTTCTAGTGGTCTACTAAAATCAATTCTTTCATAACTTTTTTTGTTAGTATTTAATTCATCTAAATAATTGGTTTTTAATTCTTCTATTTCATTTAGAATTTCTAATCTAATATCATCGTTTTCTATTAAACTTGCTTTTGTTATTAAATTATCAATTGTGTTATTTATTTCCAAATTTTCTTTATCTTTATTATCTTCATTTATTTCTCTTTTAATTTCGCCATCTATATAAACATAATAAGGTATTATTCCCACAATTAAATTTCTTTCATCACCATATTTGTTCAGTTCTTTCCCTCTTATTTTAATAAGTTCATCAGTATAAAGTTTTGCCAAAGTCATTAAATCTTTAGCAATATTTATTTTGTCATTTTCATCTTTTATTTCTTCTGTTTTTGCAAGTAATTCTTTTATCCATTTTAAAATAGTATCTTTATTTTCTTCTTTTGTTTCCTCTTTTTTAGGTAAATAATCTTGAAAAATATCTCTAAACATTACATTGTTTAAAAAATAATACATTTCAGTATTTTCAAAATTGCCATCATAACCAGCTTTATTAAATCTAACTCCCGAAAGTAAATTGCATGTTGAAATTAATAAATTAGTTTTATTATCAATTAACCAACTAACTGGCAATACTCTAACCCAAACATATTCCCCTGCTGTTATTTCATATTTTCGATGAATATATGTATTTTGTTCAACTTTATAGCGAATATATTTTTCACCTTTATTATCTTTATATTCTTCACAAATTTGATTATTTATATGAAAAATTCTTCCGGTTTTTTCTAACTTGTTTTCCGCATAGTATCTTTTTATATCATTATAACTTGGTAACAGCATTTGTGGATATTCTCCTAAAAATACATAATAATAGTCTTTGTTATTTGCAGTATAATGTACAATACTATTAGAAAACAACTTATCAACTTTAGTTGGTAATTTTAATACAGGTCTTATAACCCCATCCATTCTTTGACTATCTAATTCACTAGCTTCATAACCATCATAAATTGAAACTACTTTGTTATCATTCCCTTTAGTCTTAGTCCAAGAATCAGACTCGCCATATTTTGCACCGCCAGTTAATTTTACTAGGTCAGAATCATAAATTTTTTTACCATATCTTTTAATTACCTCAAGTTGATTATCATGTTTAAAAACACTTTTTTTATCACTGCCAAAATATTCTTCTTTTGAAAGTAATGTTACTTTAATATCATCTAACATATAAATCCTCCAATATTTTATTTATGGTAACATTCGTTATTATTTATCTTAAATGAACGATATATTTGTTCAAGTAAAATGCCTCTAAATAAACCATGTGGAAAAGTAAGGGAACCAAAACTAATTCTCTCTTTACACATTTTAATTATATCATCACTTAAACCATTTGAGCCACCAATAATAAAAGATATAGTGCTATTATAAGTAAATAAATTGTCTATATAGTGGGCTAAATCGACACTATTAAAAGTTTTACCATCTAAACATAAAGCAATATTATAATCTTTTGGATTAATAACTTTAAGTAAATTATCAGCCTCTATTTTTAGATTATCATTATCTTTAACTTCAATGATTTCTATTTTATGATATTTACTAATTCTTTTTAAATAATCATCAATTAATTCATTTAAATATTTTTCTTTTATTTTACCAACACAAATAATTTTAATCATAAAGTTATCACTTCACTTATTTCATTTTGTGTAGCACATTTAATTTCTTTAAAATTAACATCATATTCTTTTAATGAATCTTTAACAGTTTTTAGAGCTATTTCAGGTTTATTATTAACTTCACTTAAATGCATTAAATAAACCTTTTTAGTTTTATCACCAATTAATTTAGATAAATAGAAACCTGCTGCTTGGTTAGAAAGGTGTCCTTCATCTGATAGCACTCTTTTTTTTAGCCAATCAGGATAAGGACCATGTTGTAACATTTCGACATCATGATTACTTTCTAACAAATAAACATCTCTATTTTTAAGTAAGTTAAAATATTTACTTTTAATATAACCGGTATCAGTTATTTGCACTACAGAAGTATTTCCTTCTTCAATAATAAAGTTATGTGATGCAATAGCATCATGACTAGATTTTAAAGCATATATTTTAACATCATCAAAATTCATTTCATCTTCATATATTTTAATATGTTCATAATTTTGTAAACTATCTAGAGATGCAAACATATCCTGTGGCATACAAACAGTAGCAGGATAACTTTTAATAAATGTTTCTAAAGCAGAGATATGATCATTATGTAAATGACTTATTAAAATAATATCAATACTTTTTGGATCTACCCCAATTGATTTTAAAGAATCAACTATATATTTTTTATTTTTACCCATATCCAGTAAAATGTGATGGTTTCTTGTTTCAATATAAGTAGAATTACCTTTGGAACCACTTGCTAAAACACAAATACGCATTATTTAAACAACTCCCTTGGATTTTGCCATGTACCGCCACCTTGAGGATTACCTAAAGATAATCCAAAATGTAAGTGAAAACCTTTTGATTGGCCACTGTTACCCATATAGCCTACAACATCACCACGGCTAACAGTTTGACCAGTTTTAACACGAATATTTTGTAACATATGGCCATAAAGAGTATAAATATTGTTACCATGGTCAATTATTACATAGTTACCATAACCGCCACCACAACTATTAGGATAACTACCATTATCAGGGCAACCACTTGATGCATGAATAACTGTTCCATCATTTGCGGCATATATTTTAGAACCCTCACCTGGACCAGAAATATCAATACCATTATGTTGTTTACCCCAACGCCATGTAAATTCACTTGTAATAGCATATGGATTAGATGTAGGCCAACGCCAACCAGTACCAGTATCATTAAAGTTGTTCCAGCCCCAGACAACATTTTTTCTACCTTTAGTTGTAATTTGGTCAACTTTAGAGCGTAATACAACCTCATTATCAATTACTTCATCGGTATTTTGCTCACCATTAACAACTGTATAGTGACTTGTTACTAAAGATAAACCAGTAACACCATTTTGCGTAATTTCCGAATAACTTGATGGTTTAGATTCATCTCTTTCAATTTTGGTTTCATAAGCATATTCAACTTGTTTCATTTCATATGCATTATAAGCAAAAGATATTTGCGGATTTATTAAAGTAATATTAACAGTATCACCAATAGTTAAAAGAGAATCCTTGCTAGAATATTCAGGATTAGCTACTAAAAATTCTTGCGTATTTAAGGAATTATCATCAGAAATTGATTCAATCGTATCTCCTTCTTTTACTGTATATGTTTTATTTTTAAAATCAAAGCCAAATAACAATTGTTGGGCAAGCTCTTCGCTATTTTGATATATTTTATCATTAACACTAATATATTTTTCTCTTATAACAATATTTTCTAAAATACTCATACTATTATAAGTTTTACCTATATCATCTAATTCTTCTTGTTCACCATTTAAATATTTTTGATAATCTTCTTCATCAATAAACGCTAAAATAAAATCTTTAACGGCTTCACGGAAAACATTTTTATCAAGAACATAAAGGCTAAATCCAGGGTGATCGCTACCTTCAGCTACTTTAATTTCATAGCCTTTAATAGTAAAATCTTGTGAATCTTCTATTTTTTGATAAATATTATTTATTTCATCAGGTGTTGTATCATAATCATAATTTTCCACAATTTGTAAACCACTTGGGGGATAAACGCTATTAACATTATACTTATCTTTAATGCTTTGTTGTTTTTCGTCAATTAAAGTATATAGGGCATCTTTATCAGTAATAGCACCAATTACTTTACCATCTAAATAAACATTATATACTTTATTTGCCTCAGATACATTTTGATATCCATTAATAACCTCAAATAAAGAAATAGCAATTAAACATATTAAACTAGTAATAATTTTTTCTTTTATTTTCATTAATTCTCTTCCTCTATATTATGAGCAACACTTCTAAAAGCACTCATATTTAATTCAAATAATAAATCTATTGTACCTAAACTACCTTTACGATGTTTTGCTATAACCAGTTCAGCTGGAACTATTTTTTCCGTTTGATCTTTTTTAGCTTCATAATAATCTTTTCTATTAATAAATAGAACGATATCGGCATCTTGTTCAATTGAACCAGATTCTCTTAAGTCAGCAAGCATTGGCATATTTGATTCTCTTCGTTCAGCATTTCTTGAAAGTTGGGCACAAGCAATTACAGGTACACCAAGCTCTAAGGCCATTGTTTTTAAATTTCTTGATATTTCGGATACTTCAACTTGTCTTGATTCTACTCTTTTACTACCAGTTGTAACAAGTTGTAAGTAATCGATAACTACTAAACCTAAACCTTTCGGCATATTGGCAAGTCTTCGACATTTAGCTTTAATTTCAGATACCGTAATACCAGAATTATCTTCAATATAAAGATTAGTATCAGCAAGTTCATTCATTGCTTCATTATAGCGTTTCCAATCTCTTTCTTGCATATTACCTGTTTGAAGTTTATAAGCATCGATAGAACCAATTGAACTAATTATTCTATTTACTAGTTGTTCAGCTGGCATTTCTAAGTTAAATATTGCTACGGCTTTTTCAGTTTTAGTGGCTGCATATGTTGCCATATTTAGGGCAAGGGCAGTTTTTCCCATACCAGGACGAGCCGCTAGTATGATAAGTTCACCTGGTTGAAATCCGGTTGTAATTTTATCAAAATCATAAAATCCTGTTTCAAGTCCTGTAATAAGTTTTTTATTTTTAGCAAGTTCTTCTAGTTTAGCTTGTGCTCTTCTAAGTATTTCATGAATTGGCACAAAATCTTTTACAGTTCTTGTTTTAACTACATTTAAAATATTTTTCTCCGCATCATCTAAAACAGTTGTAACATTTTCCTCATCATAAGCTTCATTAATAACCTCAGTTGCGGCATTAATTAAATTTCTTCTTGTAGCGTGTTCTTTTAGAATTGCAATATAATGAGATAAATTAGCAGTAGTAATAACTGAATCAATTACTTCACTAATATAAGATAAGCCTCCAATAGTATTTAGTTTCTTCTTTTTATCTAACTCTTCTTTAACCATTCCAGCATCTATGGGAATATTTTGATTATGTAATTCTTCTATAGCTTCAAATAATATTTTATTTTTCTCATCAAAAAACATATCTGAATTTATTTCTTCACAAATACTATCTACTAAACTATTATCAATGAACATTACCCCTAAAACACTCATCTCTGCTTCTTTATTGGAAGGCATTACTCTTGCCATAATATCACCTACTTATCTAATACAACATTTATATAAAA
>CANQDM010000016.1 GCA_947591505.1 uncultured Bacilli bacterium
ACGGTACCACCTTACTTCTAGGTCTTTAATTTTTATCGCTATATGCGTTTCTACTATCTAAAAAGTGTCTTCATTTATTTATTTAATTTGACTTTCTCACCAACCGTCTTCGCTTTAAATTAAACTTAAATAAATTACTTGTCTTTCAATAGAAAACTTATGTTTATATCATACTTTATTTTTAAACTTTAGTCAACTATCTAATCATTTGTTTTTGTCTACTTTTATCTAATATTTTAGTATATTTTGTTGCAAAATAATCTTGCATCATATAATAATTTAATATACTATTGCTATAAGTGTTTTTATTATCATAATTTTTTATGCCAATAGCTAATTTTATAGCATTTAATCCTTCCGGTATTAAGCCAACTCTAAAATACGATTGGGCTAATTTTATAGCATCTAATTCTGAAGGAATAATATATTTTAAATGTTCTAGAGCATATTCAATATAATCAAAATGATTTCCCTTCTTATATGCTTCTTTTTTCATATAAAATATGCTATCATTTGTTGCTTTCACATAATTTCTTCGACTATTTATAACTACTTGCTTTTTAGTGCCACCAATTTCATAAGCAGATAAATAAGGTATATAGAATGTTAAATTGCGCATTTCCTTATTTATTGTCTCATTTTCAGGATTTAAAATAACAAAGCCTTCTTCTTCAACAACATCAGCAACACTAATTAAAAAATCTAAAAACATTTCTTTATCAAAAGTTTTTTCTTTCTCTTCTCTTTTTATTGGCATCAGCATTCTTTTTTCAGCAATAATATTATTTAAAACATCACGTATTACTTCAATTTCACTATTATCTTCTTCTTTGCAACTAATATTTTGATAATAATTTAATGCTAATCCATATTGTTTATGTTTAATTTGTTCAATTAATGAGTTATATTTATAGCCAGAATCAATTCCAAAATAATCTTTATAAATAAAATCATGCAATAATATTTCTAAAATATAAAAATTGTTAAAAGTTGGTCTATTTAAATTTAATCTATGCATATAATCATAAATATTATAATAATCTCTTTCTTTAAAAAGATTAGCGATTATTTTATTATGTGTTTTTTTTACACCATTAGCTAAATTTAATAGATTCAATAAAGCTTTTCTACATTCAGAATTATTTGTATTATCCATATATTCATAATAAATATTTCTAGCTTTGGCAAAATCATGAAATAAAACCGATTTAACAAAATTTTTGGATTGTAAACCATCTACTTCATCTACAGGCATAGTTAAATCATAGTGAAAAATAGTTTTTACATAATCAAGATATTTATCTGGTAATTCAGTAATACATCCTAATAAATATAGGAATAAGTTTTTCGTTTTTATATTTTCTGTACCAATAAATATTTTATCAATATAAGATAAAGCTCCATTTATATCTTGAATTTCTAAATAACTATTAAATATTTTTAAATATTCTTCTAACATAGTCAAAACTCCCTTGCAAAACGGGAAGTATTGTAACACTTTTATTATTATTTGTCTAGTTTTTATGTTAATTTTTTTATTTCAACAATATATGGATTATTTTTAAGTCCTTTTCCATTGGCAATTTTTATATTAGGCACAGTATAAAATACAGGCCGAACAGAATGAGTAGCATTATAAGACCAATGACTGCCAATCTCGCCATTTTTGTAAACACACGCTGCCAAAATTCCGCTTGATCCACCTGAAGTATTATACCCAAAACGATCAATTAATAATTCATATTCAGATACTTGATTAAAATTATTATTTTGAAAAAATATCCATGTTTTTATAAGGTTTTCTTTATTAAGATTTTCATCTGGCCATGCATAGTAATAATCATGAATATACATTAGCCCTATTTTAGCATCTTTTGATTTTTCCCATGTCACATTTTTTAAAACATTTTCTGTGCCATTTTCGTCTCTTAAATATGTAGTTGTAGAATCTAATCCATGTTCAACTCTATACATTTTATTTCCATTAAAGGAATTAACATCATTTTCATTAGTAAATGTATCACCATACATCCAATTATTACTTTTTATCATTTTATACCATTCACTATCTGTATTAAGATAATCATATGAACTAGCATTTGTAGTAGTTCCAACAAAAATATTAGTATCGCCACTCGCTCCCTTTGAATTGCCATTACTAATACCATTTATTCTTTTAAAAAGCAAAGTATTAGGCCATTCACATTTTTCTCCATCGCAATCACCTGTGCCATTATAAGGTGTACTAATTCTATATTTAGCATTCCAGACAAAGAAATAATTATCATCATCATCTTTCAAAAAAGTTTCTTTTATTAATTTTAACTCCTTATCTTTTGTTATGCCAATAATACGATACATATATTTTTCTTCATCATTTAGGCAAGCTTCTTTATTATTAGTACCAAAACATATATAGTTATTATCTACAACAGGATAGTTTAGATCATCACTTTGATATTGTTCATTTAAGCCTTGATATCTATACATATCACCAACTATGTCAGTACTTAAAGTATTATTTGGATCATCTTCACGCAATCTTCCTATTAATGTTTCATCAAAATAAAGTGTGCAATAAATTGATTTATCAGTTATCATCGTTGCGGTTTTTGTTTCAGGCGAAAAACTAATTGCATCTGCTACTAATTCCCCATTGTTATCTATACATTCTGCTTTATTATAAATATAATCATCATTATTTGGCCAAGTATCTTTGGCATATTCTTTATAGTTGCTCCCATCATATGATACCATTATCGCCATTATTTTATTTTTATCTAGTTCTTCTTTTAATTTTACTTCAGGAATATCAGAGGTTAAATTTTTAGTTTTAAAATATGTTTTTATTCCATTAAAAATTGCAAGATAAAAAACGATAAATAACCCTATTAATAAATAAGGCTTATACCCCCCCCGAATTTTTGCGTAGTATCTTCACTTTTCATATTTATCTCACTTTCATTTTTATCAATTATTATAATATGCTAATATAATTATACTACAGGATTTTGAATTTGTGTAAATATTTCTAACTATTTATTTTTACTATCAATAATTATTGTAATTGGACCATCATTTGTAATATTTAATGTCATATCTGCCCCAAATACACCGGTTACTGTAGGAACAATTTCATTTAATTTTTGATTAAATAAATCATATAACTTAGTTGCTTCGCTTCCATTTAAAGCCTTGATATAACTTGGACGATTTCCTTTATTAGTTTCCGCATATAAAGTAAATTGACTAATAGATAGTATTGAACCATTTATATCAAGAATACTTCTATTCATTACCCCATTATCATCATCAAATATTCTTAAATTAGTTACTTTTTTAACTATATAATTAATATCATCTATAGTATCTCCTTCAGTAAAACAAGATAAAATAACTAAACCAAAAGGAATACTATTATATACTTTATTATCAATTACGACATTACTTTCTTTACTTCTTTGGATAACTACTTTCATAAACTCTCCATTAATTCGATATTTTTAAAACTTTTAATATGATTTTTAAAATTATCTAATTCTTCTTTATTTTTTACTTTAATAGTTATTTTACTATATAAAGTATGATCTATTTCATTATTTTTTATTTCTACTATACTTAATTTTTCTCTAATGGCTTCTTCAATAATATCTGTCAAATTATCAGTTGTATTTATTCTTACATTAAGAGTAGTTAAATAACTATTAGTAGAATTGTCATTCCATTCTACTCTAATGATTCTTTCTTCTTTCATTTTAGCATTAGGACAATCTTTTTTATGAACAGATACACCTTCACCCTTTGTAACAAAACCTATTATTTCATCGCCCTTAACTGGATGACAACATTTAGCTAAAGAATACATAATATTCGTATTACCATCAACGATAATATCATCTTTACTATTATTTTTAATAATAGTTGGTCTTAATCTTTCCATTAAAATATCATCAACGTTTTGCTTATCATCTTTTGTTAGATTAATAATATAACCAACTGTATATCTAAGTGATCCAATAGAAGAATATAAATCATCTATCGTATCTAATTTTAAATCTTTTAAAATTTTCTTTAAATTATCTTCATTTAAGACATCGCTATAGCTAAGTTTTCTCTTACGTAATTCTTTTTCTAAAATAAGTTTACCTTTACTAACTAAGGCCTCATGTTCTTGTTTACTAAAATATGATTTTATTTTGGCTTTAGCAGATGGTGTTTTAACAAAATTTAACCAATCTTTATTAGGAGTTGCACTACTATTTGTTGTAAGTTTAACGACATCATTATTTTGCAAATGATAAGATAAAGGTACAATACTATCATTAACTATTGCTCCGGTTAAAGTATCTCCTATTTTACTATGAATACGATAAGCAAAATCAATTGGCGTTGAATCTTTCGGAAGTTCAATTACATCACCTTTTGGGGTAAAGACATAGATAAGCTCACTAAGTAAATTACTTTGAACTGTACTTGCAAAAGAAGTATCATTTTCCTCATTATAAGCCTCGATAATATTACGGAACATTTCCAATTTTTGTTCCATAATGGCTTGAACTTTCTTCGTACCTTTTTCTTTATAAGACCAATGGGACGCAATACCTTTTTCGGCAATTTCATCCATTTCATATGTTCTTACTTGAACTTCAAAAACATTATTATCTTCATCATAAATAGTCGTATGCAAACTTTGATACATATTAGCTTTAGGATTAGCGATATAATCTTTAAATCTACCCTTCATTTGTTTATATTTACTATGAATTAAATTGATAACTTGATAGCATTCATTTTCCGTATCGACAAATATTCTTAAGGCTAAAATATCATAGATATCTTTAAATTTTTTACCATTAGACATTTTATTATAAATACTATAAACACTTTTAACTCTACTCTTTATTTTATGTTTGATATTATTTTCATTTAAAAGTTGAGTTAAATCATTTTGCATTTTGGCTAAATTATCATTTAATTTACCATTAGCGTTATTAAGCATATTTAAAATATCATTATAAATATCTGGTTTTAATATTTTAAGACAAATATTTTCTAGTTCACTTTTAATTGAATTAATACCTAAACGATGGGCAATAGGTACTAAAACTGTCATTGTTTCATTTGCTCTTACTCTTTGTTTTTCTACTGGTAGTGCCCAAATAGTACGCATATTATGAAGTCTATCTGCAAGTTTAATATATAAAACTCTAGGATCTTTCGCAAGACCTACTAAAACTTTTCTTAAATAAATAGCAGATGACTCCGTTTCATCATTTAATTCTAATTTATTTATTTTCGAAACACAATCAACAATAGTAGCAACCTCACCACCAAATTTTTCTTCTAATTCATCTTTAGTAGAATTACCATGATTTAATACTTCATGCAAAAGTGAAGCAATAATTGTTGTTTCATCAGCATTTAAATCAATTAATATATTAGTTACATGTAAAGGATGAGTGATATAATCATCACCAGATTGTCTTTTTAATCCATCATGTTCATTTAAAGCAAAATCATATGCTTCTTTAATTCTATTTTTAGCATCTTTATCTAAATAATCTAATTTATTTAGTATAGTTTGTATATCAATTTTTGTATCTTTCAATTATACCATCCTATTCATTTATATTTTGATATTTATATAAATTCTTTTTTAAATAAATATCTAATTTTATAGCATCAATATTTAAGATATTATCGACAAGTTCATATATACGTAAATCTTTTTTATTTTGCCAAATATTTTCCACGCAATAATTCCAAATATCTTTTTCTTTTATATAATATATTTTTTCTCGTTTGAGTTCGGCTACTTTTGTTTTTAAAGCAGGAAGTATTCTTATATAAAGTTCATTAACATTATTATATTTTTCGGCTTCTTTAACCATAAAAGTAGACCTTCTTTCATAATATTATTATATAACATTTTATTTAGTATTTAAAGGTGAATTATGAAATCTAAAAATTTATTTATTAAATCAACTTTAATTTTAATACTTGGTGGCATTATTACAAAGATACTTGCCTTTATTATTAGAATTATTTATACACGTATAGTTGGCGCAGAAGTTTTAGGGTTATATTCATTAGTTACGCCAACTTATTCTCTTCTTATTACGATTGCTACACTTGCTCTTCCCACTACAATATCTAAATTAATTGCCGAAAATAAACATAATAATTTAAAAATTATATCAACTTCAACTATTCTTATTATGGCTATTAATTTTGTTGTGGTTTTATTTATGTTATTCTCGGCTAAATTTATTGCAATTAATCTTTTACATGAAGAAAGATGCTACTTACTTATTATTGCCATGAGTCTTACATTTCCCATTATTTCTATTTCTTGTATTATTAAAGGATATTTTTATGGTAAACAAAATATGGTACCAAATGTGGTATCAAACATTATTGAAGAATTAGTTAGAGGTACTTTAATTTGTTTGTTTGTACCTTATATTATGACCAAAAGCGAAATACTTGCGGCAGCATCCCTATTTGTAATTTCTTTTTTTGAAGAAGTAGTTTCCATATTTGTTAATCTATTATTTTTACCTAAACATATTAAGATTAGAAAAAATGATTTATTACCAGATAAATATACTTTAAAAAATATTTTAAATATTTCTCTTCCAACTGTATCATCAAGAATAATTGGTAATATTGGTTATTTTTTTGAGCCGATAATCCTTACTAATTTACTTTTATTTTCAGGCTACTCTAATAATTATATTTTAGTTGAATATGGTGCTTATAATGCTTATTCTATTGCTATTTTAACAGTGCCATCATTTTTTATTACCGCCATATCTTCATCTTTAATTCCGGAGGTTAGTAAAAACTATTTACAATGTAACTATAGATGTATGAAAAAAAGGCTTAAAGAAGCCTTAACTTTTGCTTTATTTATTGGTATTAGTTATTCAGTAATTTTAATGTTTTTTGGTGATACCATTCTAAACTTTTTATATAATACCCATTTAGGCATTAATTATATCAATATACTTGCTCCAATATTTCCGCTATTTTATATTGAAAATATTTTAATTAGTTACTTACAGGCATTAGATAAAGCCCATATTACTATGAAAATAACTATTATTGGTGTTATTGTTAAATTAGTAGTACTTGCCAGTACTTCTCTAATGCATATTGGCATGTATTCTTTAATAGCATCTGAAATTGCCAATATTTTCTTAGTAGTATTCTTAAATATTTACTATGTCCATAAATTTACGAAAAAATTATAAATACCATAATTTTTTATTATCTTTATAAACTTCTTTAATAAAACCACAACCTAAACATTCTTCGCCTAAATATAAGACACAGGCTTGACCAGGGGTTACGGATTTGGCTTTATCCTTGTATTTAACTAATATTTGATTATTTTCTAAATATTCTAGTTCAACTGGCACATCAGTACTACGATATCTAAATTTAGCGGTACAAAATGTTGGGTGAGTTGCACTTATAAAATTGATATTTTCAATTAGACAAGCATCACTATATAAATATTCTTCATCACCAATTGTGACATATAAAATATTCTTTTTGACATCTTTGCCACAGACAAAATGTCTTTCTTCATAACCAGATATACCGACATTTTTTCTTTGGCCAATGGTATAATTCATTAAGCCTTTGTGTTCACCGATAACTTCACCAGTTTTAACATTTATTATTGGTCCTTTATTTTCTTTTAAAAAGTTTCTTACAAATTTTTGGAAGTTTCTTTCCCCAATAAAACAAATACCCGTTGAATCTTTTTTATCTGCAACAACTAAATTTTGTTCATCAGCTATTTTTCTTACATCACTTTTAAGTAAATCTCCGATGGGAAACATCACATTTTTAAGTTGGTCAGGAGTTACATCGGCTAAAAAATAAGTTTGATCTTTATTTAAATCAACTGCTCGAAGTAATCTATTTCCTTCAATTCTGGCATAATGACCGGTGGCAATATAATCGGCCCCAAGTTTCATTGCTTCTTTTTTAAATAAATCAAATTTAATATATTTATTACATAATAAATCAGGATTAGGAGTTCTACCCTTTTCAAGTTCATCTAAAAAATATTTAAAAACATAATCCCAATATTCCTTAATAAAATCAACACGATGCAAAGGAATATCTAACTTTTCACATACTTTTTTAGCATCGTTATAATCTCTTTCTTGTGGACAAATGATATCATCATTTTGAAAATCTTCGCCATTAATGGTACTATCCCAATTACGCATAAAAAGGGCTATAACATTATAACCTTCCTTTTTTAGTAGATAGGCAGCGACTGCACTATCAACGCCACCACTCATTCCTACAACTACAGTTTCTTTCACAGTTATCACCCAAATTCTTTCCTATTTTAGCATATATTTTTTATTTTGCAACTAAATACATAAATCTAAAATATAATTTATTAGTATTGTATCTTTATCTATTTGTCCACTTTTATATTTATAATCAATATCAGCTAGTTTAAGTATTTCTTCTTTTATTTCTTTCTCCCGATAATTTCTTAAATTATTTTGAATCTTTTGATATTGCCAATCAGCAATTTTTAAATTTCGGAGTAAATCACTATGATTATAATGATTTTTTTCATAGATAAGAGCCGTTAGCATCATTTTAAATTCCCGATATAAAAGAGCTAGGATAACACTAGGATCTACTTTAAATATCACTAGTTCATCTAAATACTTTAAAGAGTTAGAAAGATCTCTTGCTATCATACTATCTACTAATTTAAAATTGTTTTCTTCAATAGTTTTGGCAGTAAGTACTAAAACATCTTCATATTTAATTATTTTATCTTCATCATTATAAGTCATTATTTTATTAAGTTCATTGACACATAAATCAAAATTACCTAAAGAATTATTAATGATATGCCATAAAGATCTATCTTCTATTTTATACCCCTTTTTATTAATTATTTTAAGTAATTCATTTTTCATATCTGTTTTACTAATAGACGGATAGACAAACAAATTATTATGTTCTTTTATAATACTAACTATTTTCTTTTTACTATCAGCATTAGTTCTAGAAATAAATATTAAAATAGTATTAGGATTTTCTCTTTCTAAGTATTTCATTAATTTACTTAAATCTTCTTTGCTTTTATTAGTATCCCCACTTCTTGATGCACTAAAACATTTAGCATTTTTAACTATAATACACTTTTTATCATTAAACATTGATAAATAACTAGCTTCTTCTAATACTTCATTCATTGTATTTACATCCATATTAAAAGTGACAATATTATCAATACCATCTTTAAGTTCTTTGAGTTTTTGCTCAATAAAATAATTTGTTTCACTAACTAATAAATACGTATTCATATAATTATTATCTCATTAATAAAAAAAATAGTAAATAAGATAAATTAATTTTCTATCTTATAAGTTGTTATATATAAATTTTTATTAGATACATATTCAACTACATATTTATTTTTCTTTTTAACTATTAATATTCCTTCCGTTTTATTATTAGATTTTTCTTTAATATTTCTATCAATATATTCCATGTAAAACTCTATTTGGCCTTTATCTTTAGGATTATATTCTCTTGTTTTTATTTCAACCACAACAAAAGCATTAATTTTATAATTAAAGAATAATAAATCTATTTTATAAGTTTTATTATCTACTTTTATTTTATATTCATGACCTGCTAGAGTAAAACCAATACCTAATTCGAGAAATTTATTTTCTAACATATCAATTAATAATTTATGTAATACTTTTTCTTCTATTTCATTTGTATTTTTATCACTTTTAATAATAATTGGATCTTTTAACATATCACTTAATGTTAAAGAATAATTACCATCATTTATTAGTTTAATATTTTCTTTATCAGCATAAGAAAGTCTTTCAAAAGTTTTACTTTTTATTTCAATTCTAAGTTCTCTAACTGATAAATTATTCAATATTACTTGATTGATATAATAATTTCGTTCATTTTCATCTTTAATTGGTAATAAATATCGATAATGTGTCCATGTTAAATGGTGGCTCACTGAGCCACTTTTTGGAAAAGTTAAATAAAATAACCGAAATCTTTTTAAATTGCTCTCATCATATCCTTTACCATATTCTTTTATAAATTTTTTAGACCATTTCTTAATTAAATTATCGCCATATTTAGCTCTTTCTACGCCACCTTGAGCTTTCACTAATAACTTACCTATTTCCCAATTGGCTTTTAATATTGCATAATTATCTTGATATTCTCTTACCAGATGATTAGCTTCTTTTTCTTTAATTAATTCTAGTATTTCATTATAATATTTTTCTGACATAAAAATTCTCCTCTCACTTATATATATAGTAACTTTTTGGCTGATTTCCTTTTTTTAAGAAAAAATTTTTCAAAAAAGGATTATTTATTAAAATTATTTGAGAAGAAAAATTTAGCCATAAGAAAATGAGCGTACGCTCACTATTCTATATAAACATTATATAATGTATTATATTTTATGGTAATAAATATTCTTTGTATAGTTATTTTTTCCTATAATCTTGGATATTTACTTAATATTAATCTCTTTGCTTTTTCTTGACCATATTTTACAGCATTCTCCCAAAAATCTTTTCGTACTTCAAAATAGCCATTTAAATTTTCAGGTGTATTATAAGGATTTAATATGATATGTTCTTTTTCAAATTCTGGAATATAATATCTATCACCTTTCCATCTTAATGCTTCTTCTTTATCCATAGTTCCTACAATAAATTTATTATCCTCAACATCACAATAAAACCTTCCATCTACTCCTTTAAAATCAATAGGAGTTTGAACACTATAAGTTTCAGAATCTAAAAGGCTTATCCATTGGCTAAAATAATAAGCATCAGTACAAACATAAATTCCGTTTGTTTCTGAAAGTTTAAAATTATTTAATATTCGTAATAGCAAATTATAATCACTTTGATTAGAATTTTGAAGCTCTTCTTCTGAATTAAAACTTATTGATTTATCTCTTTCTTTTTTTAATTCTTGTAACCTTTTTTTAATATATAATAATTCTTCTCTTTTCATTAATCCTCCAAATACTCATTATATTTTTTATCAGTAATTAAATTTATATCAATTTTAAATTCATTTAAAATATCCATTAACTTATTAATTTCTTCTATATGACTATACTCAATATTTTTTACTTCAATTTCAATAAACCTACCGATATCTTTTACTTCATCAAATGCAAATTCATATTTGTTTTTATAAAGTATTTTAGTTCTCTTTTTTTCAATAACTCCTTTCTTTTCTAATCCTAAATTTAAAAGTATTTTTTCTAAGTTTTCATAGTTGTCAATAATAGTTTCAAATTCATCTCGTGTTTTATCAGTATTTTCTTTTTTATAACTTAAAATATATAAATCATTTTCTTTTCTAATTCTTAATGTTTCTTTATATTCTTTTTTTATGGGCATTTTAAAATAAATATCTTTTTCCACGACTTCTTTTATATTATTGCTTTTATCTTTTAATTGATTAAGTAATCTTTTATTATCATCTACTTTTAATTTAATCTCTATTTCTAATGGAATATTATTATAATAATTTTGATCTAATAAAGAATATAAATTACAATGAAATATACCAGATAATTTAAATAACATATTGATATCAGGAATCGTTCTATCACATTCCCAACTTGAAATAGTTTTATTAGATACAAATAACTTATCAGCAAGCATTTCTTGCGTTAAATTATTTTCTAATCGTAACTTTTTGATTTTTTCACCAAGACTATTCATTATTTTCCCTCCTACAACTATATTTTATCACAAGATAATTTAGTTTTTATCTATTATATGTAGAATTTTCTTAAAACAAGAATTGACTTTTATATTTGATATATGCTATTATCTTAAAAACAGATTGACTGTAAGATGGCAAGACTATTTGTCCCCATCGTAGTCAATCTGTTTTTATTTAAGGCATATAAGTCTTAATTTGATAATTATTTTGTTTTATTTTTACTTCAATTGTTCCACTTTCATCTGTTCTATATACTTGATAATTTGCTAAAGTTTCTAATACGCTTTCTTTTGGGTGACCATAACGATTATTTTTACCAACAGAAATTATCGAAATATTAGGATTTACTGTACTAATAAAATTAGGACTAGTCGATGTATCACTACCATGATGGCCTATTTTCAAAAAGTTAGCCTTGATATTATAATCCGCGATTAACTTCTCTTCTATTTCTTTTGGTGCATCACCCATAAATAGAAATTTATAATTAAAAATACTTAAATAAGTAATTATACTACTATAATTTTCATCATCACTTAAATAATCATTAATATTTTGGAAATTAAAATATTTACTTTGATAATTACTTACAATATGTCCTTTTTTACTTATTTCTTTTTCTAAATTATTATAACTATTCTTATTTAAAATAATATTATCGATGTGATAGTTTTCTAAGTAATTTAAGGCCTCTTTCGCATGATCAGCATCGCCATGACTTACAATAAGTAAATTTGTTTTTGAAATACCTAAACTTTTTAAAAAAGTTATGACATTATTTGAGACATGATAATCACTATTTGCATTACCTCCCGTATCAATCATTAATACTTCTCTTTTATAAGGACTTACTAAAAGGGCTGAATCTCCTTGGCCAACATCTAAATAATAGACATAATAATTACCATCTAACTCAGGATAAAGATAATTTAAACCAAATACTAATATTACTAAATAAAATAATTTAGAATTCTTATACTTATAATATAAATATAAAAATAAATAATATAATATTATTAAGATAGTAGACATTTTAGGTATAATTAAACTTAGTTTTAAATTATAAAATATATTAGTAGATATTTCTAATAAACTAATAAAAATATTTAAAATAAAACTTAAGAAAGGTATGATAAACACTAAAATACTTAAAGGAAATATTACTATCGAAATAAGAGGTACATAAAAGATATTTAAAAATATACTGAGTATGTTTATTTCATAATTCATATTTATTGTAATTGGCATGCTAACTACAAATGAAATTAAACTTATTTTAAATATTTGTTTTAAATAACTACCCGTAATTTTATTACTCATAAGCATAATTGATAATGTAATTAAAAATGAATATTGAAATCCCGTATTATAAAGCATAAATGGATCTATTATAAGAATAATACAAGCAGTCAAGAAAAGTACTCTTTTATTATCTAAAGGGATATCCCAATAATTTAATATGTTTTTTAAGAAATAAAAGATAACCGAACGCATAACTGATGCCGCAAAACTAGTAATAAACATAAAATAAAATAGAATACTAGATATAATAGTTTTTTTAAATCTAATATTTTTAAGTATTTTATCAAGCACTAGAATTATAAAACTAATATGCATCCCAGAAATCGCAAATAAATGCCATATGCCATTCGTTTTATAAGCATTTGATGTATTACTATCTAAGTATGATTTATCTCCGAGAATAAATAAATTAAGATAGGTTTTAATATTTTTATCATAACTATCAATATGCTTAATTATTTTATTTTTAATTTTATAAAATATATTTTCATCTTTTATTACTTTTATATCACTAGCGGTAAAAGATAAATATATTTTATTTTGATAAAGATAATCTTTATAATCAAATGTATTTGGTATTGTATTATGACTTAATTCTTTTTCTTTACCAGTTATTTTGACATACTTTCCTAAAATATTAGTATCAAAATCTTCTCCATTTAAATAATATATACATTGTACTTTTTCTACTCCTTTTAAGGTAAAACTAATATATTCTTCTTTTTTTGTTAAATCTGTTACATAACCTTCTATTTCAGTTGGATTATCTAATTTAGTTTCATATTTAATAATTATAGTTGTAAATAAAACATAAATAATAAGTAGAACAAAGAGAAAAATATAAAACGATTTAGACTGTAATATAGTCTTTAATTTTGGCAAAAATTGCATCACCGATACCTTTGACATTTTTTATATCGTCAATACTTTTAAAATTACCATTTTGCGTACGATAATTAATAATATCTTCGGCTTTAGCATCGCCAATACCACTAAGAGATGTTAACTCAGCCTTAGTTGCCGTATTAATATTAATTATCTTTTTTTGATTAGATGTACTATTTTTATTAGTATTATTATTTGAACTTGAAGTACTTGAACTACTAGAAGAATTAGAACTATTTGATGAACTACTATTACTAGAACTTGAACTTATGGAAACATTACTTTCTGTGGTAGTAGATACTATTTCACTTTGTTTATTTTCCGTACAATTACTAATATCATAACTATTACAGTTACATACTGTTTCGCTTACTTGATTTTTCTTTTTCATATCAGCATTTGTATAAACATAGACAACTAGTTCATCAGATACTTTACGACTTAAATTAATATTATTGGTATAAGCATCTTTCGTAAATCCACCAGCTAGTTTAATGACATCATTAATGATATTATCACTTTTAACTTCAAAGACACCAGGCGTTTTAACTGCACCTTTTACTTCAACAAACATATTTGTTTTTGACTCATCTTTAACTTCTGTTTTAGAAATTTCATTATTTACAGGACAATTACATTCATAATTTAATTTCTCATATAGTAAATATCCAGATGTACCAAGTAAAATAATGTTTGCAATAATACTAATAAATAGAATGATAAACTTATTAGTTTTGACAAAATCAAAAAAATCCATAAAAACCTCCTTTCACTTATATTATTCGTCACTCAGAGGCCAATTTCCTTTTTTTTCGCATAAATTTTCATCAAAAAATTAAAAAAACTAGCTTATTTTGCTAATTTTTTCATTTCTAAACGATATTTTGTATCATTATTTTCAATAGCTACTCTTTCTGTAATAAATATCATAGCGACAAAGTTAATCGTTGATGATCCACCATAACTTAAGAATGGAAGTGGTACACCAGTTAAAGGTAATATAGAAAGCATACCACATAAATTAATGATAATATGGAAAGTAATTAACCAAAATGTGCCATAAGCTAAAATAGAATTTCTTAAATTGTAAGCACTTTTCGCTATTTTTAAAATCCGATACAATAGTAAAGCATAAACAAGTATAACTCCAATACCAGTAAGAAGACCTAATTCTTCAACTAAAACAGCAAAGATAAAATCGGTATGGCTTTCAGGTAAATACAAGAACTTTTGGGTACTATTACCCATTCCTACGCCAGTAAGACCACCATTATTAATAGCGATGTAACCATTACAAACTTGATATCCAGTATCTTCTTTATATCTTTGACATGGATTTTGAAAATTAAATCTCTTCATTTGTTCACTATTTAATATCTCAGTACCACTATATAAAAGGGCAACTCCTAAAATTATAGCTCCTATACCTAAAATTAGCATAATCTTAGGAAGATTACTTTTAGCAATCGGCACACTTATAAATATACAGAAGGCAATAGCTACAAGAATAGCTGCACTACCAAAGTCTGGTTGCATTAAAATAAGTAAAGCAATTATTCCCACTATAAATAAAGGAATTAAATATAAATATACATTGGAAACTTTTCTTTTAATTAATATATTATAAAATACGGCCATAAAGATAATAATAGCTGATTTTGCAAATTCTGATGGTTGAATTGCCATTCCTGTTCCTGGAATATAAAACCAACTCTGAGCGTGATTGGTAAGTTTACCATAAAAAAGTAATAAAGTTAAAACTACTATTATACCTATTACAAAAAAATAGGATAAAGTTTTATAATATTTAGTTGGTATCTGTAAAATTACTATTCCTCCACCAAAGGCTATTCCTAAAAAGATAAGTTGTCTTATAAAAAAGTATGTAGGCTCTTTATTATACCGAAGAATAGCTGCAGCCATAGATGATGAAAAAACCATAATAAGACCCATACTACAAAGAAGTATGGTTAAAATTAATAAAGGTTTATCCATTTTGGCAAATTTATTCTTCATAATACCAATCCTATAATAATCATATCACAAAATGAAATTATTAAAAATAAATATTAATTTTTTAATGTCAAAATGTGACTAAGATTAATAAAATATAATAGATACATAAAGGAGGTATAATATGTATTATTACGGAAATAATGGTTACTATGGTGGTAACTATGCTAGTACTCCTTGTTATGGTGGCGCTGGCTATGCTGGTTACACAAGTGGCTATGGTATAGGTGCAGCCATTTGGATTGTTCTATTTATTTTATTAGTTATTATAATCGGTGCTGGTTGGTTTACTGGTAATAATAATAACTTTAATAACTAAGGAGTTTAACTCCTTTTTTAATTGCTTTCTAATTTTTGTTGGATTTTTTCATCTATCTTTTTTAATAGCATATCTTTCGTATAATTAATATCTTTTAAAATATTTTCTTCACCAAATTGATCTAAATAACGAAGATAAAAAGTTTCTACGAAAAGAGTACTAAAATTATCAGTTATTTCTTCTAAAAAATCACTTGTTTTTTTATTCATATTTTAATCACCATTAAAAGATTATCATAATTTGTATTCATATTTTGTCGAATTATAGATAATAAAAAAATAAAATGTATATCTTATGAAGTGTACCCAATAAAGTAGACAAAGAAAAAAAAGAGAATGGTAACTTCAATAGAAATAATATAAACTGATATT
>CANQDM010000017.1 GCA_947591505.1 uncultured Bacilli bacterium
TATTTTCGTGAATTTTAGATTTAGAAATCATTGTAAGTTTAGCGACTAAATGATTTCTTTTATTTTGTTTAAATCTATGTCAAATACTAGTGCTATTTTTATTAATTCATCAGCCGTAAGTTTTCTTTTACCATTTAATGATAAATTAATTTTGCTTTGACTAATTCCTGTTCTTCTTTCCACCTCATATTGGCTAATATTTTTTTCTTTAAAGTATTTTTTTAAATAATTAGATATCATATTCTCTCCTTAACTATCATTTGTTGATTGATTTTGTTTTATCTTATTTACATATTTCCAAAATCTTATTGTTAAATAGTAATAATATAATTTTTTCATATACTCCTTAACTATCATTTGATGAATTATCTTTGTAAACCATTTCGTTTACACTTGGCGTAAAAAAAATTTCTTCATATTTACAATCAAATAATTCTAATATTTTTCTTACTTCACACAAATAAAAATCTGTTTTACCTTTTTCTTTTCTAAAATAGCAATCTGTTGATATTCCTAATTTTTTAGCCATATCATCAAGGGTAAATCCTAATTCATTTCTTTTTCCTTTTAATTTTGGATAAAAATATGCTTGATTATTTTTTCTTTTCAAATTAGTTCTCCTTTCTATTGTAAACTTTTTCGTTTACACTTAAAGTATATCATGTCAAAAAATGCATGTCAACCAAAAAATTAACATTTTTATTGAAATTATCATTAAATTGATTTATAATCTTATTAAGAAAGGAGAAAATATGGATAATAACAATGAAGCTTTGGATGCTAAATTTAATGAAATGACAGCCAAAATTTTAAAAAAGTATAGAAAGAAAAGTGGGTTGAGTTTAGAAGAAGTAGTACAAAAAATGGAAAATCCTATAACACGGCAATCACTTTTCAAATATGAAAATAATTTAGCAAGAATTAAAAATAATACATTTGCCGATATTTGTAAAGTTTATAATTTAGATCCACAAAAAGTTATTATGGAAATAAATTATGCTGTTATGAATGTTGCTCATAAAATACACAATGAAACAGATGAAACAGTAGAATTTCCAATAATCAATCCAAGTAATGGAGAAAAAATATATGCATATACTAATACTCCAACTAATGAGGAAATAAATAAAATTATAAAAAGCTATGATAATTTCGATGAATTAGAATTATTATTTGACAAAAATAAAAATATATTAACAGATAGAGATAAAAATATAATTAAAACAATAATAGAAGAAAGAAAAAAAGAAATTGATAAAGAATTAGGAGAAGATGAATGATTAGTTTAAGATTTAATAACAATCCTAATCTAGCACTAGATATATTTCATACTTTATCAGTTGGATATGAGTATTCATTTTTAGAAAATTTAATTATTAAATATATCTTGAAAGACTGTAAAAATAGACAAGAAGTTTTAAACAAAGTGATTGAAATCTGTGGCAAGCCAAACACCCCACAAAAAAGATATATACATGCAATAACTTATGCTTGTTCAAATAAAGAATATAGAGATAAAGCTATATATTATCTTGAATTATACTTAAATAATGAATTATGGGAAGAAGGCTTTATACACAAATTTAAAAATATAAAAGATGCTTATGATATTCAAAAAAAAGATCATATATACGATTTAACAAAATATCTTGCCGAAATTTATGCAAAAGAATACAAATTTAATGATTCTCTTAAAAACTATGAAAAAATGATTGAATTAGACCCTTATTTACCTTTTGGATATAGTGGAAAAGTTTCAACTTTAATTAAGCAACATAAAATAGATGAGGCAATATTTTTTTTAAAGAAAGTAAAAAAAAGTAAGTATTATATTAAAAATGAAGAATATTCACCTAATACTTGGCTTATAGATTCAATTAATAATTTATTAAAAGATTGTATTAATAAAAAAGAAAAAAATTATGTTTATAAACCTAGAAAAAATAACGAAATATACTAGGACAAGACTTATAAAAAAGGGAGTGTGAGTAATGTTAAAAGATTTATTAGATGGTTATATAACTCAAAAAGATGTATTGTCTTATTATAATGCTAATATTAGTTATAAGTTATTACCTATTGGAATAAATGGCTTTGTATTCAATTACAAAGGAATAAACAATATTATAATTAATAATACAATATCTTACTATAAACGAAGAAAAACACTACTCCACGAACTTGCACATATAGAACTTAATCAATTATGTCAAATAGATAAAGATTTATTTGCATTTCATATAAACAAATATGAAGATGATGCAGATGAATATATTAAATTTTTATTAGAATAGGAAGTGAGAAATTGAAAAATTGTTATAAGGAACCCACCCCTATATTAAATTGGCCTCCTAATTGTGATTATGTAATGTTTATTGATGAAAACAATATCAACAATTCAGTAAATAATATAAAAAATAAATTACTAAATGATAAAGATATTAATGCCGATGAACAATTTTTTACAATAACAGGATGTATATTTTCTGCCAAAGACTATAAAGATGCAAAAGAACTAATGGAAAAAGTTAAATTAAAATATTTTAGTGATAAAAAAGTTTGTTTTCACTCGTATGAAATAAGAAATAAACATGGTGTATTCAAATTAAATGATGAAGATTATAATAATTTTATTATTGATTTAGATAGTGCTATAAATAATTCCAAATATGTTATTATTTCAATATCAATAAATATACCAAATTACATACTTCATACGAGTTATACAATGGACATATATGACATTGCTTTTGATTTCTTATTAGAACGATTTATTTACTTTATGGGAAAAAATAACAGAGGTGCTATTATGCTAGAAGCACGTGGAAAAAAAGAAGACAAAAAATTATTACAACATATTTCAAAATTAATTAACATTACAGGCACTACTTATATAAGTGTGCAAGAACTTAATAATAAAATAGAAGGCATTTACTTTAATCCGAAATTTAATGTTAAAAATCATAAATCATTTATCGGATTAGAATTTGCAGATTTATCATCTTACCCAATCCATAAATATATCAAATATAAGAAAAAGGACAAAGCATTTGAAACATTAGAAAAAAAATTAAATTATTACCCCGAATATAAAAATAAAGGAATAAAAATTTATCCATAAAAAATAGAGAGAATATTGAATTTCTCTCTACCGACCACACAACGTGATCCCGAAGCATTCGCTTCCATAACTAAATACTAACACAAAGTTTAGTATTTGTCAATTATATTATATGTAAAGTGTTTACAAAATATGTACAAAATCAATTTACAAAAATCCCCCTACTTGCTGTAACAAGTAAGGGTATAGAAAACCAAAGCTCGACAAAAAACTTATAAGTTACAATATGTAACTGGCTTTCCAGTTATTATTGTAACATAGAATTAATTAGAAAGAAAGTGTTACAATGGTAGAAAAAATTAAAGATTTATTTAATTTAAAAAATGTTCTTAATCAAGAACTAGTAGATTATATTATTATTTATTTAAGAAAATCAAGAAAAGATGCCGAATTCGGTAAAGATGAGCCAATTGAAAAGACTTTAGAAAGACATGAAAAAATACTACAAGACTGGGCTATAAATGTTTTTGGATGTAAAATACCTGAAAAAAACATATTTAGAGAGGTTGTTTCAGGAGATACTATTGCTGATAGACCTGAAATGCAAAAAGTCCTAGAACTTGTTGAAAAAGATGAAATAAAAGCAGTTTTATGTATTGAAATTGAAAGACTTGCTCGTGGTAATACAATCGACCAAGGAACAATAGCTCAAAAGTTTCAAATAACAAATACTAAAATACTTACACCTAATAAAATATTTGATTTAGATGATGAATATGATATGGGATACTTTGAAGATGGATTGCATCAATCAAGAAAATATCTTCAATATGTTAAAAAAATTCTTTCTAGAGGAAGAGAACAATCAGTAAATGAAGGCAATTATTTGGCTTCTTCTCCACTATTTGGATATGACAAAATAAAATGTGAAAAAGAAAAAGGCTTTACTTTAGTTAAAAATGCAGATGCTGAAATTGTAAGGAAAATATTTGATTTTTACTTATATGATGATTTAGGAACACGAGAAATAGCAAAAAAATTAAATTCTTTAGGCTATAACAGTCCTTCAGGAAACCTTTGGGATGATACAATGATTAGAAGCAGAATTGACCGAGCTGAAATATATGCCGGCTATGTTATTTGGAATAAAAGAAAGGAAGTAAAAAAATATATAAATGGAAAAATTGTTTCCACTAGACCAGTAAATCCAGAATATAAAAAATGCATAGGAAAACATAAAGAAAAAAATGCAATTATAACAGATGAAGAATTAAAAAAAGTTGAATTGAAAAGAAAAAAATTATCTGTAAAAACTATACCTAGCGATTATCAATTACAAAATCCATTAGCGGGTGTCGTAAAATGTGCCTTTTGTGGAAGAAATATGTCTAGAAGACCTTATACAATGTCTTATGTTAAAAGTGGCGTTATTCATAAAGATACTTTGTTATGTAGAACAATAAATTGTAAAAATGTTTCTAGTGATCTAGATGTAGTTGAAAAAAGAATATTAGATTATTTAGAAAACAAATTAAAAGATTATAAATATAAATTAAAAACATATAACACAACTAATCAAAAACAAAGTGATAAATTTTTAGAAGAAAAGAAACAAATAAGCAAAAAAATTGAATCAATAAATAATCAAAAGCAAAAATGTTGTGAATTTCTTGAAACAGGTACTTATGATGAAGAAACTTTTAAAATAAGAATTAAATCATTAAATGAAGAATTAAAATCAGCAGAAAATAATTTAGCAGATTTAGATAAAAAAATAAAAAACGAGCAAAACAATCAATACATTAAATCGATTCCAATTATTGAAAATTGTTTAAAGTTATACAAAAATGCAACAGTTGAAGAAAAAAACAAATTATTACTGTCTATAATAGATTCGGTATACTATAGAAAAACTAATAAAGGAGGGAGATGGAACACCGAAGCAAGATATGATTTTGAACTAGAAATTAACTTAAAAATATAAGTTATAACTTCTATGTCCTAATTCTTCCGTACTTATATCGTTAAGTAATGCTTTACCTTTATCATCTGGCATTGTAAACTTTTGACTAAAATAACGCATCGCCGCCGCAAGTTCGCCATTCGCACCACCAAATTGAGTTAGTAAGTATTTAGCCATTCTTAAATCTTTTTTCTTAATATTTACTGGATAGTTAGTGTGTTTGGTATATTTAAACATACATATTACCTCCTAAATTATCCCAAGGCCAAGGGCTTTCAATCCAATCAAATTTATCACCCTTAACTTTAGTTACTGTAAGTGGTCCATATTGTTCCATATATTCTTTTTTTGCTTGTTTTTCTTCTTTAACTAATTCTTCAAATAAACGAACAACTCTTGTATCATCTGGATGTAAATCTAAATAAAGATTTAAGTCATTAATGGCAAATGAGAATTGCATTACATTAAATAGTTTGGCTTCTCTATCACTTTGTGGTCGTATATCAATATAAGTTAAATTTTTATATGGTTTATATTCATTTTTAAACATATTGCCTCTTAAAAAACCTTCTTTAGCTGGTAATATATTTGGTGTATTCATATCCATTTTTGGCATACTTTGACTATTAGTAAGATTAGCTAAATCTAAAAATGTAAAATCCAAATTAACATCGTTATTATCAAATAACATAAAAAAATTACCTCCTACATTAGTGTATGAGATAATTATTTAGCCTTTTATGTTATATGCCTAATTAACAGAATCAAATTCGTATAATTCTAATAGATCTTCTAATTTGCTTGCAGATAAAATATTATTATTTGTACCATCTAAGATATCTTTTTTATTTATTTTTCCTTCATATACATATACAATTGCCGGAATACTCTCAATATCTTTAACATCTAGAGCATCATTTACTTTATCTAAGTATCCTTCTTCATCTTTTAATTTAGTTAAATCTACATAGTAAAATATATCATTTAAATCATATTTATCAATTATTGGTTTTAATTTTTCTTCTAATTCATAAATTTTTTCATCACCATGATAACTTAAATAGATAAAATATGATGATGGTGCTTCTTGTCTAATTAAGTTTAGAGAATCTAAATCTTTCACACTATTTTGAATAGTATTAGAGGTAATTAAATAACTATTCATAAGTTTTTCTTCTTGTTTGACATCTCGCCACCTAAAAATATACAACATCAAAAGAACGCAACCAACTATAATTAGTAGGGCATAAACATAGTTAACAGGTTCTATATTTTTCTTTTTTACATTTTTAGGACTCATATTATCAATCCTTCCCTATTCATTTTATCATAATAGATTTATTTTTGTAAACTAACTTTGCTATTATTAATTATATTTGTGTCAAGTATGAAAAATGAAGAATTACTCTTCTTCACTTTCACTCTTTACTAATACTTCTCTTGGTTTAGAACCATTTTGAGGTCCTACTATCCCTCTTGCTTCAAGTAAATCAATCATCCGCGCTGCTCGATTAAAACCAAATCTAAATTTTCTTTGAATTAATGATGCACTTATTTTTCCTGTTTGCATTGCAAATTCTACTATTTCATTATACATTGGATCATCATAATCATCTTCGCCATTACCACTGCCAGAAGATGAATTACTAGAAGCCGCCACTGTCATATCTTCGTATGATACTTTTAGTTGCTTTGAACAATAATTGATTAATTTATTAATTTCTTCATCAGAGATAAAACAACCTTGAATACGCATTGGTGTATTTTCACCCATCGGCAAGTATAACATATCACCTTTACCAAGTAATTTTTCCGCACCACTCATATCAAGAGCCGTTCTTGAATCGATTTGACTTGCTACTGCAAAGCAAATTCTTGATGGAATGTTTGCTTTAACTACACCAGTGATAACATCAGTTGATGGTCTTTGGGTTGCCACAATTAAATGAATACCAGCAGCTCTCGCCATTTGGGTAATACGCATAATAGAATCTTCAACTTCTTTAGATGCTACTAACATTAAATCAGCAAGTTCATCAATAATTACTACCCAAAAAGGCATTTTAGGAAGTGGTGATTCCGGATGTTTACGATTTTCTTTTTCAATTTTTTCGTTATATTCGCTAATTTTTTTGACACCATTTTCGGCAAAAGTATCATATCTTTTTTCCATTTCTCTAACTACATTTTGTAGCATTATAGAGGCTTTTTTGGGATCACTTACAACTGGACAATACAAATGAGGAGTGCCATTATAATTAGTAAGTTCGACTTTTTTCGGATCAACCATAATTAACTTAACTTCATTTGGACTATAATTCATTAAAATAGAACAAATAATAGAGTTAATACAAACTGATTTACCACTACCAGTTGAACCTGCTACTAGAAGATGAGGCATTTTGGCCATATCAGCTACTATTGGTTTACCCATTAAGTTTTTACCTAAAGTAATCATAATATCATATTTATTACGCACATTTAAATTGGCTTCTAATATTTCTCTAAATGGTACAGCACTAATACTTTCGTTAGGAATTTCAATACCTATGGTGCTTTTTCCTGGAATTGGTGCTTCAATTCTGACATCTTTGGCAGCCAAAGCTAAAGCAATTTCTTTATTAATTGATAAAATTCTACTTACTTTGGTGCCAGCAGGCACTACTACTTCATATTGCGTAACCGCCGGGCCAACGTGAGTATCTACTACTTTACCTGTAATTTGGAAATCTTTTAAAACATTTTCTAAAATATCTTTATTTTTTAAAGTATAAGCATCATTAGTATTCTTTTTCATCGCTTTAACTTCATTTAAAATACTTAAAGGAGGCAATTTATATTTGCCGGTAATTACTGGTTCTTCTGTTTCTTCTTCTACTACGACAGGTTCAACTGGAATTACTTCTTTTACATCAGTCATTTTATTTTTTATATCAGCAAGTGAATTAATAACTATTTTATCATTCTTCTTTTCTTGTGCCGGTATTTCTTTCACCACTTCTTCACTAACATCAGCTAAAGTTGGTCCATCATCTTCTTCATCTTCATCACTTAAAGCTTTATTATTTTTAACAAAATTTCTTATCTTATCTAATGCTTCACTCATTGTTAAATCAAGAAGCAAAACTACCCCAACAATACCCGCAATTACTAAAACAATTATTGTACCAGTTCTTGCAAATAAGAAATAAAGGCCACTTATGAAAACGGCACCAATTATTCCACCACCAATAGCAATGGTTGTATTACCTGTATCTAAAACAGAATTTGCCATATTAATGGTATGAATTCGATCCATAAATTGATCAAAAGTTATTTTAATAATATCAACGGGATTTTCAATTTTATTTAAGAAAGTAAAATGACTAGCAACTAAAATAACAATCATAATTAAGTAGAATCCAATTAAACGAGATGAGAAAAACTTTGGCATTTTTCTTTTAAATACCATAAATAATCCTACTAATAAAAGATATATATCAAAAACTATCCACCAAGAACCAAGTAAAAACATGCCAAATTCTTTAATTAAAGTTCCTACATAGCCAAAGCCAAAACCAATTATGCCAACAATTGCTAAAATTAACCCCGTAAGTTCTATACTCATTCCCGGCTTATTTGTTTCTTTTGATTTTTTTCGCTTTGCCATTATAATCACCATCTTAATTATAAACTAAATATCAAATTTTGACAATTAATTCTAGATTTTATATAATTATTTTTGATTTGAGGGATATTATGATTAATGTTGTTTTATTTGAGCCAGAGATACCTACTAATACTGGTAATATTATGCGTACTTGTATTGCTACTAATACTCACTTACATTTAATTAAACCTTTAGGTTTTAGTTTAGATGACAAATATGTAAGAAGAAGTGGTGTCAACTATATCGATAAGTGTAAATATACTGTCTATGAAAATATTGGTGAATTTTTTCAAAAAAACAAAGGTGAATATTATTTCCTAACTAGATATGGTCATAAACCTCATACTTCATTTGATTATAGTGATATATCTAAAAATATTTATTTCTTTTTTGGTAAAGAATCAACTGGTATTCCGCCAAAAATACTAAAACCATATATTGATAGATGTTTAAGAATACCAATGACAAGTGATGTTAGAGCCTTAAATTTATCTAATACAGTAGCCATTGTGGTTTATGAAGCCTTAAGACAGCAAGGATATCCTAATCTATTATTTGATGAACCACATAAATCTAAAAATTTTATTGAAGAAAGTTAATATTTACTACTAAAAATTAGTATGATATTATGATTGTATAGAAATGAGTAAGTAAAATGAAACCTGTAGTACACTTTATATTAGCGGTAATTTGTATTTGTATATTCAGTATGTGGTTAGCTTATAGCAATATTACTTATAAAAAGATTTCCGATATTAAAAATGAGACTTTTAAAAATAATTTTATCAATGTTTTAAAAGAAATAGAATGGGATCCTGATAAAGCAATATTTTTAATTGATGAAGAAGATTGTGAAATGATAATATGTTATAACTTTTTTTATGAAACTACTCGCTATTTTGTAACTGCTTATCCTAATGGTGAAATTTATTCTATAAGTGTTTCAAAACATCCCAATGGTAATTATATATACTTAAATGAAAATGAAGTAAAATAAATATTTCTTGTTTGTTTTAATCATTTTTGAATTTTCTATTTTATTTTAGAAAACTAACATTTCACCATTAGTAAAAACAGCAATATATGCATCATGATTATAATAAATTTTATTAACTTTATCATTACTTACTAATTTATCTTTAACAGCATCATATAAATAATTATCTTGAGTTAAAATCATATATTCACTAAATATATCTTTAAATTTATAATCTAAAGTTTTATTGCCGATAACTATACTAAAATTTGGATAAACCCTTGCTCTTTCTTTATTTGACTCTTCATCTAAAGCATAATCTGGTACAACATTGTAATAATAATCAGTTAATAATGTTTCCCTATTAACTATATATTTTTTCCCATCATTGATAATACCTATTACTTCTTCTTCAGCACTACAAGTATCATGCCCTTTATTCCAAATCATTAAATCAGTATATTTTAAATTAGTATTTAATTTTTTTAAATTATTTTTTGTAATTTCTTGTATTTCTTTGATACTTTGATTTAAATCTTCATTATTATATTGAACATTAAGATTAGATATTTGATATACATTTCCATCATTGCTTAGAAAATCCATTGTTTGTTCACCACCACAATTCATGCTTTGAATATAAATGTTTTTAATATTACCTAATATTTTAATTTTTTCATTATTTAAATTAAAGTAAGCAACATTATTTTCTAAAGATATACCAATCTTAATAAGTTCTTCCTCATCAACAAATATTTCACTTTCACCATTATTTAAAGTTTTATATTCATCATTTTTATCTAAATTAAAATCAATTAATATTTGATTTGGCATAAATTCTTTTGTAGTATCTATATTATTTATATTTATTTCTTCAAATCCTAAAGTATTTAAATTAATATCATTATTACTATTAATTTCTTTACAATAATCTTTTGAATATTCATTTAATTTTTTATAATTTTTACATAGATTGTTATTTTGTTCTACATTTTCAATATATTCATCTATATCATTATTTTCTTGATAAAATATTTTACCAATACCTAGACATACTAAAATAGTAATCATTACTCCAATTATTATTAGTAATATTTTTTGTAAGTTATTTTTCATTTATTCACCTTCTATTTATTATTTTATAAATTAGATTATTCAAAATCTTCTACTTGTATCTCTTTTAATTCTTTAGTAGCCATATTATATTCAAATTCTTTTTTATATAAAGTTGGTTTCCAAGCATCTTCAAAGAAATTATTTACATTTGTTAAAATACTTATTGTTATTATATTTTCATTCAAACGAGCATCTAGTTGATAAATAGGATTATATGAATAATAATAAGTATGATTACTTAAATAATTTTTAATTTCATTCTTACTTATATATAAATTTAAATATTGATTTATTATATTGTTACCTTTTAAATCTTTAAAATATACTTTGTTATCTATATCAACAATCATTAAATTATTATGAGCATAAAATATTTCATCATAGCCAATATTATTTACAGAAGTAAATGTATTAATATCATATAAATACCATTTACCATTTTGATAAATTTTATAATATTCAAGATTTTCATTGCTTTCGTTTATAGAAATAAATTCTAAAGCATCATATTTAGCATCAACAACAACACTACCATCAGAAATTTTTAAAATACCATATTTATTATTATTTTTATACGTAGTATAATCCTTTTTTATTGAGAAAGTAGTATTACACCAATCACAATACATATCTTTATATTTACCTATATCTTCATATAAATTATTTATTATCATTTTACCTTCTTGGTCAATTAAACTTGATTTGCCATTATCTCCTTTTAAAACATAATACTTTAAAGTTTCATTTGTTCCTAAAGTAAAAATATTATCTCTATCGTTTGTTTCAAATAATATACCATCACTATAACTTACTAAAAGATACTTAACATTTTCTAAATCCGCCCCTCCATCTTGTATAATAAAAACACTTTTACTAATTAAGTTTAAATCATCTATTATACATTTTTGATTTTTACAATAATATTTAGATGATTCTACATACTTTTTTAAAACTTTGTCATATCTATAAATAATAACCGCATTATTTTTTTCATCATTTTTTGCAACATAATCACCATTTATTGAATAATCTAAATCTTCCAATATACTATTATCATTTGCTTCTATATCTTCAACATCTTCATTTATAGAATTATCTATATCATTATTTTCTTGATAAAATATTTTACCAATACCTAGACATACTAAAATAGTAATCATTAATCCAAGTATTATTAACAATATTTTTTGTAAGTTATTTTTCATTTTTAACACCCTTTATTCTAATTTAATAATATAAAATTATCTTATTTATTACAAGAAATTTAATTTAAATTTAAAATATGAATGTAAATTTGTGTAACCATTTTTAAAATTTCGCATATATTATATGGTCTAAAATTTATCTCTACCCCATATATTTTACTGGGTGACTTATGATAAATTATAATGGTCTTAGTAATGATGAAGTAATTGAATCAAGAAAAAAATATGGTACTAATGAACTTGCCAAAGTAAAACAAAAAAATTTTTTAAGGCTTTTACTTGAGTCATTAGGTGATCCGATTATTAAAATTCTTTTAATTGCTCTGGCTATCAAACTTTTATTTATTTTTTCGAAATATGATTGGTATGAAACAATAGGTATTGCTATTGCGGTAATGCTTGCTTCATTTATCTCTACTATTTCAGAATATGGTAGCGAAGCGGCCTTTAAAAGACTACAAAATGAAGTCAGTAAAATAAAAGTTAAAGTGTTAAGAGATAACAAATTACAAGAAGTAATTATTAATGAAATTGTCGTTGGTGATATTGTGGCTCTTGCAACAGGTGATTCAATTCCTGCTGATGGCATCTTAATAAGTGGTTCTATTTCTTGTAATGAAGCATCCCTTACTGGTGAGTCTAAAGATATTAAAAAAAATACGAAAGAAAATAATCTTTTTAGGGGGTCAGTTGTAACGGCTGGCAATGGCAAAATGCTCGTTAAAAAAGTTGGTAATAATACGGAATACGGTAAAATATCTTTAGAAATTCAAGATAAAGATCCAACATCTCCTTTAAAAACTAGATTGTATCATTTAGCTAAAATAATTAGTAAAATTGGTTATATCGGGGCTTTTATTGTTTCCTTGTCTTACTTATTTAACAAAATAGTTATTGAAAATAATTTTGATTTAGAGTTAATTATGACTACTATCACAACTCCTAAAATTATTTTAAATTATTTAATCTATGCTCTTACTCTATCTGTAACCATTATAATTGTTGCGGTCCCTGAAGGACTACCGATGATGATTACTTTAGTATTATCATCTAATATGAAAAGAATGCTTAAAGATAATGTTTTAGTAAGAAAACCAATCGGTATTGAAACAAGTGGTAATATTAACTATCTTTTAACTGATAAAACTGGTACTCTTACGAAAGGCATTCTAGAAGTAACTAGTTTTATTTCACCCGATTTAAGAGTATTTAAAAAAGATAACGATTTACAAGGAACTAAAATATATGATGATATTTATAAAGCTATTATTTTAAATAATGAAAGTATTATTAGTGACCATAATGTGATTGGGGGTAATGGTACTGATAAAGCTTTAATCAATTTTTTAAAAATAAAATCGGATATGCCTAAAATTACTAAACGTATACCTTTTGATAGTGAAACTAAATTTAGTGCTATTTACTTAGATAATGATGTTTATTTAAAAGGGGCCATGGAAACAATACTTCCTAAATGTACAAAATATTTAACCAGTAAAGGTGAAGAAAAATTAATTTTAAATGATAAAATATTTACAAGAGAAATTGATAAATATACAAAAAAAGGTATCAGAGTTATAACACTGGCTAAAGGAAACAACATCAATAATAATTTAACATTTTTAGGCTTTGTTACTTTAAAAGATGAGTTAAGGAAAGAAGCCAAAGAAGGAATAAGTTTAATTAGAAATGCTGGCATTAATGTAATTATGATTACGGGAGATGCTAAAGATACTGCCAAAAATATTGCCAAAGACTGTGGTATTATTACTGATCCCACTGATTTAATTTTAACAAGTAGTGAATTTAATAATTTAAGTGATGAAGAAGTTAGAAAAATAATTAGTAGATTAAAAGTTGTTGCCAGAGCTCTACCTCAAGATAAAAGTAGACTAGTAAATCTCCTTGAAAAAATGAATTATATTGTGGGAATGACTGGTGATGGTGTTAATGATGCTCCGGCTTTAAAACACGCTAATGTCGGTTTTGCCATGGGAAGTGGTACCGAGGTTGCGAAAGAAGCTAGTGATATCGTTATTTTAGATAACAACATTTTATCAATTAGTAAAGCAATTCTTTATGGTAGGACTATTTTTAAAAGTATAAGAAGATTTGTGACATATCAATTAACAGTTAACTTTACTGCTCTATTTTTATCAATTGTTGGATCATACATCGGGGTAAGTACGCCAATTACCATTATTCAAATGTTATGGCTTAATATGATTATGGATACTTTTGCAGGGTTAGCCTTCTCTTATGAAGCCCCACTTAAATATTATATGGAACATAAACCGAAAAAATTAGATGAACCAATTATTAATAAATATATGTACTCGCAAATTATATGGAATGCATTATATTCAGCAATTCTTTGTATATTATTTTTAAAATTACCTATATTTAAAGAAATCGTTAGAAGTGACTATAAACATTTTATGACTTCTTACTTTGCTCTATTCATCTTTATTGGTATCTTTAATGCTTTTAATGCTAGAACCGAAAGATTAAATATTTTATCAAATATATCTAAAAATAAAGTGTTTATAATTGTTTTCTCATTTATAATTATTGCGCAAATATTTTTAATATATAATGGTGGCAATTTATTTAGAACTTATGGTATGACAATTTTTGAACTTCTATTTGTTATTATTTTATCCTTTACAGTCATTCCAATGGATTTCTTAAGAAAAATTATTTTAAAGAAAAAGAAAATTAAGATTGAAGTTTAATTTTCTTTTTTAGTTTAATTATTTAGTTGGTGCAAGAGCAATACGAAAGGTTACTGAACTACTGCCTGTAATTTGGTCTCTTGAAAAATTAAATTGACCACCTAAACTGCCATCTTTATACCAACCACCCCTTATAAAACAGGGAAGGCTTTTATCAATGAAATTAGCCCAATCACTATACCAACTATTGTGTGTATATGATGTACCATCAGATACTACATAGCGATAAAAAGGTCCAAGTTCACCAGTGGCATCTCCTAGTATACGGTTTTTGTAAGATGTACCAGTGCTTTCACTAGAATATTTATCTATATATCCTAAATTCATTTGTTCTAATATTTCTTCGCTTGTAAATCCACTCTCACTGGGAATATCTGGCATACAAGCTGCCATTCGTTCCCAAGAGCCACCAGACATGTCATAAATACCACTTATATTTCCCGTTGTACTTGCTAAATATCCTACTGTACTATTCCATGTTTTAGTTATTTCTTCATTACTACTTAACCCTGATTTACCCGGTGATATATTTTGATTTGTAGACGGATCTGCTGAATAACCTGTTTTATATTCACTTACATTATTAATATTTACTTCTTTTCCTATACCATATTGTGAGTGAGAAAGATATGCTGCTGCCCCCCATTCAGTATTCTTCATCATATGACTATCTAAATTAGATGCAAAGCTTTTTCCAGCATCAAAAAACTCCCTTAAATTACTTATTCGCCATGTTATTTCTTTTGGCCTTACTACTACATTACTTGCTGATCCTCCTGTTTCAAATTTTCCTACCCATATACCATTTAAATTCTTATCTCCTAATGTAAATGCAGGATGAGTATAATATTTATCAATTGCTGCTTCACTTTCATTCATCTTTGGTAATTTTTCAACACTGCCAAATTTTATATCTACTATTCTAGCATTAACACCTGTCAATTTCCATAATGTTGTATCTTTTGTTGGATCATTAGCATCATCATCTAAGTCATTAACTAATAATGTTTTTTCATATTTTCCTAAATCCCACACTTTATACTGATATCTTGGTATCCACACAAAATAGCCTTTGATATTTTTATCATCTATTTTTGCTCCGGTTGAATAGTTACCAGCTGTATCAGTTAATATTACAGCATTGGCCCATCTTTTTTCACTATAGTTATACCATTCACTATTTAGATTAGCATAATATACATCTCCATTGGGCTTTATCTCTACTGGTATTAATGGATCCTTTAATACTGGATCTGCTCCATTAAGTATTGGATCTATCCATTTTTCTTTATGTATTCCACTTCGTTCATATAATTCATCTATTGCATCTTGGACATTTGTTTTATTATGATTTGTATATGTCACCTTATTACTTTCGATATATGCATCTATGGCATATACACTTGTTACTGATATTATTAATCCTACTATTATTCCTAGTATAAATTTATAATTATTCTTTATTACTTTCTTCATTATAACAACCTTCTCTACTATCTATAAGATTATTATAATATACCCCCCCCGAGAGTCAATTGATAATGTCAACATAAAAATGTAGGTTTTGGCTAATATAATTTTGTAGGAAAACCTACATTTTTATATTAGCA
>CANQDM010000018.1 GCA_947591505.1 uncultured Bacilli bacterium
ATTTGCTACTAATGTATTTAGACCACCAAAAAAGAATGATGATTTTTCATTCATCACTCCTTAATGTTTATGAACCTCTTTTTTTCTATGCACTAACACAAGATGATATATAAGTGTTACCAACATCGGCCGCAGTTGCACATGACTTAGTTGCTTCAACATTACATTTTGTAGCAGATGTTTTAGTATCAACAAATTCAATTCTTTCAGTAGCTTCAGTTTCGGTCCAACCTTCCGGACATGCTGGTATATCTGTTAAAGTACAAGTTTTACTACTTCTAGTTCCTTCATCACATTTATATTGAGTCTTTTTACTATAAGTTTTATAACAATCATAACTAGTTCCTGTATTTACACAATAATTACAACTTGAACCATATAAACTTTCACATTTAGACATTGTAGAAGCACTCTTATAAAAATGCCAACATTTATTTTGATATTTTGTTTGACTAGGTGTATATTTATTATATTTATCACCACTATTACAACCACTATATGTTGTAGCAGGTTTAGTACAGTTTACAAATCTAGTACAAGTTCTTGTCGTAACTGCATAATAAGCGCTAGAACAATCAAATTCTGGATAACCACTACTACCCATTTTCCAACCACATAAGGAAAATCCATTTAAAGCAGAATTGATTCCACTTAAATTAATTGCAACTTTATTATCATTTAGTGTTGTAACAAATGTAGCGTCTTTCATATTTTCATCTGCCATTGATGTTGCACCAGTTTTATTACTTCCTGATATTCCACTTTTATAATATGCATTTTGAATTGTTGTACCAGAAATACCTGAATAGCCAATTGAATATTTAGAATTATTTGATGTTACACTACCAACATTATATACGTTATTTATATTAACTACATCTCCAGCTCTAGCACGGCCAACTATTCCACCACCATAATTGCTATAAGTAACACCAGCGTATGTTGAAACATTAGCTATTTTTCCTAAATTATATGAATTGATAATATAACTATTTGCTGCATTGGTATAAGATTCAAGACCCCCACCTGATGATATGTAAGTAACAGTTCCTGTGTTATAACTATTTATTATGAATATATTACTACTGCCAAAGCCACAGCCAAATACTCCACCTGTACATTTAACGGTATCAGAAACTGTCGCTTTACCAGTAACAGCGCCAGTATTATAACATTTATCAATTATAAGATTCATATTTAGAGCTACACCTGCAACTAAACCACCAACTCTATTAGCACCACCATTAACTTCACCAGTATTATAAGAATTTGATATTTCATCTGTTATAGAAACAGCGCCAATTCTTCCAACTAATCCGCCTACACACACAGATTTTCCACTACTAAAACTAGTTCTAGTATTTTTGATAATTGCTGTATTATAACATTTATCCATTTGAAGTAAGCCATTAGCATCAGCTATTATACCGGCTGTTTTTGTTTCAGTACTTTTTGATGATGGCGATGATGTAACATTACCTGAATTATGAGAATTAGTTATAATAAGTGAATTAGTAGTATCTTTATCACTACTAACAATGCCTGCTGCATAAACACCAGCTGTATTAGTAACGGCTCCATTATTAACCGCATTTGTAATTGTTAGATTACCAACATTATTACCTACTAAGCCACCAGTACGATTTCCCCCACTGATTGCACCATTATTAGTAGTATTAGTTATTTTTGACGTTTTAAACGTTGCTCCGGCTATGCCACCTATGCTCCAAGAACCAGTACTATTTGAAGCAGTAACATTACTTACACAATTATCTATTGTCGTATTATAAATACCTCCGGCTATCCCCCCAACATCAGCCGCAGTAGTTGTAGACATGCTACCTTGAATTTTTAAATTCTTAATAGTAGCATTGTTTAAAACACCAAATAAGCCTAATCTGGCATTGCTAGTACTATACTTTATGAAAATATTTGATATAGTATTATTTTTACCATCAAAAGTACCAGCAAATTGAAGCGGCAATGGTTCAGTAGAGGTTGTGTCGCTATTAACATTATAACCAATTGGTTTCCATCCCATACCACTAGCATTAGTAAGCTCTAATTTTAATCCTTCAGGCGTTGAATTACCATTGATATCGCCATAATTTGTTCTTGTTGCATTTTCATAACTACCATCAGTTTGAAAATCCAAACTTCGATCTAAAACAAAATAATTGTTAGCAAATGTTGTACCACTATTAACTTTAACTTGTAAATCTACTAAGTCCTCAATGTAATAAATGTGGTATGGATCTGCACTTGTTCCACTTCCACCTACTCTGGTACTTTTACTTATTGTTGCAGATTTATTACCTGCCTTATCAGTAACGTAGACATATACCGTTCCAGTACTGGCATTTGTTCCTGAATATTCGATATTATTGACAGTTTTATTTGTATAATTACTACCATTATTACTAAAGAAGTATTCTTTAACTCCACTTAAATCCTCATCAACATCTGTTAAAGTAGCTTTAAATTTTCTTGATGATGTACTTATTACATTAAAATCAGTAGCATCTAAGACTGGGGCAACTGTATCTAAAGTTAAAGTATTACTAACTTTAACTTTGGAAGTATTACCTGCCTTATCTTTAACAAAGGCATAAACTTCTTTTCCTTCTTCATCACCTGCTAATAATGGTGTTGAAATAGTATCTGTGGTTACATTATTCCATACCGTGCAATTTGCCACATTATTACTATTATTACTTACACAATACTTTTCTACTCCACTGGCATATGATGCACTTTGTGGATCGCTATAAGTCATCTTGCCTGTAGCTGCTGTTGTTTTTGAATAGCCAGCATTACTACCACTACTTCCTGTTATCGTAAAGGTATCGACTTGTGGCTTGGTCATATCCAATGTAATTGTTCCTGATTTTACTGCTGAAGTATTTCCAGCTTTATCTTTGACAAAGGCATATTGAGTTTTTACACCATCACCTGAAGTTAAATTAATCTTCGGTACATTAGCAGTGGAAGTTTTCCAACTACAACTACTTACATTATCACTACCAACTACACAATATGTATCTATACCATTGGTATCAGTAGCATTGATGTTATAACTAGAAGGTGTTAATCCAATAGAATAGCCAGCATTACTACCACTACTACCAGCTATTGTAAATGTATTAATTTCCGGTTTTTTTGTATCTAAAATAATTTTACCAATATTTACTTCAGATACATTATCAGCTTTATCCTTGACAAAGGCATATTGATTTATTGTACCATCTTCATTACCTAATGAAACCTTTTCTATTTCTAAAACGCTTGATTTCCAATTACAACTTTCAGAATTATTTGTACTGTTTACACAATATTCTTCGACTCCACTTACATTATCACTACCAACTAGAGAATATGAACTAGGCATATTTCCAATAGAATAACCAGCATTACTTCCTGTTGAGCCTGTTATCGTAAAACTTTTAACTTCTGGAAGTATATTGTCATATGTTATTCTATCTTCTGCTTTACCAATAAACCCAGTATTATCTTTTAAATAGGCATATACTAATTTTTCTTCATTAGTACCATCAATAAATGTATATGTATCATCAATAATATTGTTTGTTATTGTTTGCCAAACACAATTAATACTATTGTTTTCTTCAGTTATACAATATTCTTGATATTCATCACCATCTGTTATATATTCAGCATGTACTATATTTGTTATTGCATTTGTATATTTGTCTTCCCCTTCAGCTTTTACATAAAATTTTATATTATCTGTTATTTCTACTTTATCAAAATATAAAGTACAATACATTGTCTTATCACTTTTTACTGTTATTTTATTTCCATCTTGAACTATATTATTTTTTATTTCATCTAATTTATTACCATTAATATCTTCACAAACACTTTTTTCTTTATTTAATTCATATCCTTTAGGAAATTCTTCCTTTTTGTATTCTTCATAACCATTACCATTATTTATATACATAGCATATGGCTTATTTTGAACTTCATTTGTTTCTTTCTCATTATTTTCAATAACTTCTTTATTAAATAATACATTTACTATTCTTATTCCCAAAACAAATAACAACACAAAAGAAAAGATAATTAATATTTTACCTTTATTAAGATTACGGGATTTATTATTAACACTATTGCTATGCATATCCTACCTTCTCTTACACTATCTATCTATACTTATAATTATACTACATCTATAATGCTTATTTCAATATTTTATTTTCTTTTCCATTTCTTCTAAATTCATTTGTAATCTTAAATTATTTTTATCTAGTATTAAAGCTTTTTTTACATACTCTACAGCTTCATGATAATATCCTAAATTATAAGCACAAATACTAAATAAATCATAAATAAAACTATTCCAAGCAAATTCTTCATTGATATAAGTTTTACTTTTGTTTTCTATATCTAATGCTTTTTTTAAATAATGGTAACTAGTAGGATAATCACCATCTTCATAATAAATAAAAGCTAGTTCCACGTAGGCTTCTCTTAAATATGGTGCTTCATTTATGGCATCTAAATACCATTTAACAGCACTATCTAAATCACCCTTAGCTTTATAACATCTACCGATATAACGCATAGAGGCTGCTCTTTCATCTTTCCAAGTAGCCTTTTTCATATTTAAATGTTTTTTTAACGTTTCAATTGCTTCATCCCATTTTTTATAATACATATATTCTCTTCCTAAATAATGCATATTCCTATCATCTTCAGGATCTTCTTTTACACTTAATTCAAGTAGAGGTAAATAACTACTTCTTGATTTAGTTTTATCAGGATAATGATTGATTACTATTTCTGGCACTATTTTTTCAACTTCATTATCTATTGGGGTTAATACTTCATGCACTGGATGAGTCCAAACATAGCCATTTCTTTTATGAATTTTATTATTTAAAAAAGTAGTAGCAGGATTACCATATTCATCAAACGACCAATTATAAGTATATTTTATTCTGGTTGTATCTTCATCCCAAGCATTAATTAATTTTTCTTTCCAACCTGGAGCCATCACTTCATCTAAATCTAGACAAATACAAATATCATAATCTTCTGGTATTAATTTTAAAGATTCATTACGAGCTACATCAAAACGCCAAGGATTAAATACTTTTTCATGTACTTCTACTCCTCTTTCTTTAAGCAATTTTACTGTATTATCATCTGAACCAGTATCAAGAACTATTATTTTATCAGCATCTTTAATAGAATCTACCCATCTATTGACAAATTTCTCTTCATTTTTAGTTATAGCATAAACACACACTTTATATTTTTTCAAACTTATCACCTAAAATATTCTATGTTAAAAAAAATTTAGAGTTCAAAAAAAGCCCGAAGGCTTTTTAACTAAAAATTCTTATTAAATAATATTAATTTATGCTGCGGCGGCTGGGCCTGTTGGACCTGTTGGACCTTCTTCGCCTTGTGGACCTGTTGGACCTGTTGGACCTGTCGGACCTTCTTCACCTTGTGGACCTGTTGGACCAGTTAGACCTACTTCTCCTTGAGGACCTGTTGGACCAGTTAAACCTATTTCACCTTGAAGTCCTGTTGGACCAGTTGGGCCTACCTCTCCTTGTGGTCCTGTTGGACCAGTAACTCCTTGTGGAATAGTTAAATTTAAAAAGAAATTAGGAGCCGTACCAGTTATACTAGCTGCTGCTGCAGTACCTGGAGCTCCAGTAGTTACAGTACCAATTTGTAATGTCATATCACCTGGAACAACATTAGGTTGAGAGATGCAACAACAAGGACTTGGACGATAATTCTTGTTAAATTCTTGAATAATACATCTTGCTCTTTCTACGTTATTCATTTTTCCCTCCCATTATAAAATATGTTGCATATAATATTGTGCCAAGTTCAAATAACTAGAAAAAGAAAAAAAGATGTTAATTCATCTTTAATTTGGCATATTTATCATTAAAAACTGCTAAAAATTTATCTATTTCTTTCTTAGTAGTTAAATAAGAAATACTTATTCTAATGCTAGATTTTGCTCTTTCTTCATCATTTGTTAAATAATAAACACTCTCACTTTTGGATTCATTATCACTACAAGCCGATTTAGTAGAAACATAAATATCTTCTTCCTCTAAAGCGCGCATCATTGTCTCTGCTTTTACTCCTACTACACTAATATTTAAAATATGAGGGATAGAGTATTCATTACTATTTATATAAACATCTTTAAATTCTTTTAAATTTTCTTTTAAATAATTATTTAAATCTTTAACATAAGCATATTTATTATCTAAATTATCTAATGCTAAACGTAAAGATTTAGCAAAAGAGGCAATCATAGGATGATTAGGAGTACCACTTCTATAAATTGTAGTAGATTTACCACCATGAATTAATGGCTCTAATAAAATGTTTTTATTTTTAAATAAACAAGCTATTCCCTTTAAACCATATATTTTGTGAGATGAAAATATACCTAAATCAACTCTATCTAAATTAATATTAACTTTACCTATACTTTGAGTTAAATCAACCATATAAAATGCTTTATAATTAGATAAAATACTACCTATTTCTTCTACTGGTTGTTTTATACCAATTTCACTATTAACCGCATTAATTACTACTAAAATAGTATCATCTCTTATTAACTCTCTTAAATTATCTAAATCTATTAAACCATTTTTATCACTACTTACATATGTTATTTCATAACCTAATTCCTTTAAATAATCTAAAGCCCCATTTACTGAAGAGTGTTCATAGTGAGTGGTAATAATATGTTTACCTCTATTTTGATATTTAAAAGCTATACCTTTAATAGCTAAATTAATGGCTTCACTAGAAGAACTAGTATAAACTATTTCTTTGTCTTTAATATTTAATAAATCTTTTATTTGATTAGTTGCACTCTCTATTAATCTACTTGCATTAATTCCAAGTTTATGGGAAGAATTAGCATTACCAATAAATTTGTTAGTTACTTCATTAAAAGTATTTAGAACATCTTTATTTACAGGCGTAGTAGCACTATAATCTAAATAAATCATTTTTATCACTTCTCTGTTTAGCAATTATATCATAATTTCTAGCAAAAGAAAAAGAGCTTAATTGCTCTTTTCATATTTACATGTATATGATCCTGGATTTTGAGTATTTAATTTATTATAATAATCTCTAATAGAGGCGTAATCTTTAATGTTTTCTTCACCATACTTTTTAATAACATCTTCATTTTTTAATTCTTTTTTAATTGTAATTGTTTTATTATTATCGTCTATTGTTACATCACCAGTTACATCATTAATTGTAAGAGTTCCTTCGTTATTGTATTTAGTAACCATTTCAGCATAATCACTTGCCGCACCACTAAAATCAAATGTGTGTATTTCGTAAGCAACCTTACCATAACCATTGACAACATTTCCACCATTAATAATGATAAACATATCACCAACAGTATCTTTAATATTAGAATTTTCAAGAGTTTGAGCAGAACCAGTACAAGTATAGAATCCTTTTATTGGATATTCTAACATTATTAATTTTCCTTCTAATTCTTTAGAATCATTATCTACAGTTGCTTTTAATTTAACTGTATATATTCCTGGTTCACTAGTAAGATACTTCTCAATTTCACTACTATCTACAAATTCTAATTTTATATCATTATTATTTTTACTAAATTCAGATGCTGTTAAAGTTTCACCTTTAGCTTTATATACTGGTTCTAAAGCAACATTTAATTTAGAACTATCTTTAACAGTTATTTTGCCAGTATTACTTAAATTATTACAACTAACTGTATATTCATATACTCCAGTTTTCGTATTATCTACATTACTTGTATCAAAAGTACATTTTGATGCATCAATACCACTAATTACTGCTAAATCAGCAAGTGTATTTGGAATATCATCACCAACAGCTATTTCTATATTTTTAGTTTTAATATCGATAGCTGTAGCATTATTATTATTAAGCAAGTTTGTATAATTTAAAACATAATAAGTTCCAAAGCCTACTCCAGCTAAAACAACTATTATAATAATTATAAAAATTAATTTCTTTTGTTTATTTTTTATTGGTTGCTTTTCAGCTTCAAATGACATTGGTGGATTAGTGCCAATATTATTTGAACTTTCAAAGCCTGGAGTTGGATTAGTATTTATTGTTTGCGGATTTGTATATGCTGGAGTTGGAGCAATTGGTGGCACTGCATTTGGTTGAGGTGGAAGTGGTTGCTCAATAGGTTGTCCTTCCGGTTGGACACTTGACCCTCCTAATGGTGGTATTCCTGATGCCACATTAGATGGAGATGATGGCGCTGGTTCTATCGGTGTACTAGCCATTTCATTTACTCCTGGATTAACTGGTTGAGTTAAATTAGATTCTGGTCCAACTGGTGGAACAGGATTTATCGATGCTACAGGTGGCTCTGGTGGCAAAGGATTATTTACTCCACTATTAACTGCCTCAGGCATAGGAATAGGCTCTGGTGTAGGTGTTACTCCCGGTGTCGGAATTGCCTCAGGCGTAGGAATTGCTTCTGGTGTAGGAATTGTCTCTGGTGTCGGATTTACAATACCGCCTAAATTTTCAACACCATTTTCTGGTACTGGACTAGGATTAGGATTAACACCCCCTAATACTGTACCGTTATTATTATTTTCATTATTCATAATTTACAGCCCCTTTTACTACTATTAACATTATAACTTTAATTGAAATATTTTTCAACTAGTTTTTTAAATTCTTCTCCTCTAGTTTCAAATTTATCATATTGATCCCATGATGCACTAGCAGGTGATAATAAAACAATTTCTTTATTTTGCACATTATTTTTAATTTCTAACATAGCTTTATCTAAAGTGTAACATTTTACACACGGAATATTTAAACTCATTGCATAATCATATACTCGATCTGTTACTTCCCCAATGGCATAGATTTTCTTAACTACTTTTATATTATCGTTTAATTCATTAAAATCTTGACTTCTCTCTTTACCTCCTAAAATTAAATGGGTTGGTGAATGCATTGTTTTTAGAGCAATTAAAGTAGATGTAGGATTAGTAGCTTTTGAATCATTATAAAATTTAATATCAGTTTTACTATCAACAACTTCTAAACGATGTTCTACCCCATTAAATTTACTTAAATATTCTTTGATTATTTCTTTATCAAAACTAAATTCTTTTAAAACTAGTAAAGCTGCTAAAATATTTTCATAATTATGTGTTCCTTTAATTTTAATATCATCTAAATTTATTACTAATTCTTTATCTATATATATACCTTCATCATTATAATAATTTTCATCATTATTAAAATATATTTTTTGTGATGGAATATCATTAGTTATTTTTAAACTGTCTTCATTTTGGTTGTTAATAATAGCTATATCCTTATTAGTATGGTGATTAAATATTTTTTTCTTTACATTAATATAATTTTCATAATTACCATGAAAATCTAGGTGAGTTGGACATAAATTAGTAAGTACACTTATATCTGTTTTAAAATCTTTTAAATTATATAATTGATGATCAGATATTTCTAATACCAAAATATCTTCTTTTCTTACCATAGGTATTATTTCAGATAAAGGATAGCCAATATTACCTCCAAGTATTACTGGTAAATGATGAAGTTTCATTAAATCATATATCATTGTCGTCGTGGTTGTCTTACCATTAGAACCTGTTATGCCAATAATTTTAACGTCTTCTGGCAAATAATGATAAGCTACTTCCATTTCATTTACTATTGGAATATTTAAATTAGTTGCCTTAACTACGCAAGGTTGAGTTGGTTCTATTCCCGGATTTTTTATAATCAAATCAAATGTTTCATCGATTATTTCTTCTGCTGTTTCACTTTGTTTAAAAGTAATTCCTAATTCTCTTAATTCATCTAAAATAGAAAAAGCTGGTAAATTTTTATCTGTAACAATTATTTCATTGCTATTATTATTAGCAGTTAATAATTTAGCTACATGATAACCACTTCTAGCTAATCCTAAAATGAGTATTTTTTTGTTTTCTAACATACTATCACCTTTTTCATAATAAATTATATACTTAAATAAGAAAAAAAAGCAATTTATAATTTTAAAATTACAAATTACTTTTTAATTTTTCAATTTCTTTTTCACTAAGACCAGTTATTTCTATAATGTCATTAATATTCATTTTCTTTTTTAACATATTAATAGCAATTTTATTTATGCCTTCTGCTATGCCTTTAGTTATGCCTTCATCTTTTGCTTCAGATATTTCTGATCTTCTTAATTTCTCTTGGTCTTCTTCATAACTTAAATGATTTATTACGACTCCATCTTTTGTTAATGTTAACATTCTTTCTTCATACTCCTTCACTACTTTATCTTTTTTGCCTAACTCTTCTATCTCGTTCATATTTGCATTTAACATTACTAGATGTATATGTTCTTTGTTTCCTTTTATGCATTCATCATACCATAGCTTTTTGTACTTAACAAGATTGATATTGATTATCTTAAATGTGTTTGTATAGATACTTTCATCTTCATTACATTTTATTAAATATGTCTTTTTGGCTAACTCTACTTCACTATCATTATTTAAATTTATTAGTACAGTCTCTATGTCTTCAGAATATTTTTCACTTTTTTCTATTATTTGCGAATAATATGATGCATAGTATGATAAGTTTCTTACCCTTGTACTCTTACTAAAATTACTATTTAACTCAACTAAGATATGCTTACCATTATTTGACTCAACTATTAAATCGGTTACTTTTACTCTTTCCGATTTTCTTCTTATTTTTAGTTCTGTTGGAACAAACTTGAATACATGGACTTTTTCTTCTAAGATATCAGATAGTATATAATCTAGTAATCTTGTATCTTGTTCATTAACAACTATTGCTTTAAAGATTGAATCACACATTAAAATTGGTTCATCTTGAAGCGTAGATTCCATAAGATTTTACACCTCCTTTCACTTATATTATTCGTCACTCACTAGCCAATTTCCTTTTTTTTCGTGAAAATTTTTTTAAAAAAGTGTTAAAAATTAAAAAAATCTCTATTTCTAGAGATAATTTTAGTTTTAAATATATAATTTATTCTTATTTTTAAAACTATCAATAATACCATCACTTTCAGGTATTATTACAACTTTATTTTGTTTTATCGTTTCGGGAACATTTATGAGCCTTTGATTACTTGAACCTCTAAATAAAAGATTTAAATCTTTTTTAGCTATTTCAAATCTGCCATCTACTAAAACGTCTAAATAGTTTAAAAGTTCTAAATATTTAGGATTTTTTTTACCCATTTCTAAAACTTGTTCATAAGTAAAGCCGGTATAACACCAAACATTTAAGCCAATTTCTTTAGCATGTTTAGCAATTTCTACCACTGGTTCAATTTGAAATAGAGGATCTCCTCCACTTAAAGTAATACCTTCTTGATTGTGTAAATTATCAAGTTCTGCTAGGACATCTTTAACGTCTACTTCTTCTCCGCCTTCAAAATCATGTGTTTGGGGATTTTGACAAAAAGGACAATCATGAGAACATCCTTGTGTCCATATAACTGTCCTTATGCCAAAGCCATCGACAACACTATCACTTTGAAGTGGTGCTGCGAGTCTAATTGTCATTTTTAACACCATCTATGCTGCGTGATTTACTTTTTCATTTAGAGTGTGTTTAACACGATCTTTTTCTTCCGCTTTTTTAGCATTGTTGAATCTTTCTGTTGTACCAACTAAATAACCTGTAATACGACGGATTCTTTCAAATCCAACTCCTTCACCAACCATTTTTACTTTTTTAACTGCTTCCATAATATTTCCTCCTCCTTATCTTATTTTAGCAATTACAATCTAGATGACTAATTGTTTCAACCGGTACCCCTTCAAAATCATGTCTGCCACATCTTGGACATACATTATTTATAACACCGACATAACCACAAACTGGATCACGATCTACTGGGTGGTTAACGGCACCATAACCAATATCATTATCATGCATTATACGAATAATCTTTTCAAATGCTTCGACATTATTGGCAGTATCACCATCTATTTCTATATAAGATATATGACCTGCATTAGTCAATTTATGATATTTTCCTTCCACTTCTAGTTTATGTTCAATAGTTGTATGATAGTATACTGGAACGTGGAATGAATTTGTATAATATTCTCGATCTGTTATACCTTTTAACTTGCCATAAATTGATCTATCAATGCCAACAAATCTTCCTGATAATCCTTCAGCTGGTGTAGCAAGACAAGTAAAGTTTAATTTCATTTCTTCTGAGTATTCATCACATTTATCTCTCATATGCTTAATGATTTCTAAACCTAATTTTTGGGCACGCTCTGATTCACCATGATGTTCACCAATTAAGGCTTTTAGGCATTCAGCAAGACCAATAAACCCGATTGATAATGTACCATGTTTTAAAATCTTTCTAATTTTTTGTCCTGGTTCTAATTTTTCTGAATCAAGCCATACATGAGAACCTAATAAGAATTTAAAGTTATCAACACTTTTACTACATTGAATATCAAATCTTTGTAATAATTGGCCTTTGCATAAATCTAACATTTCATCAAGCTCTTCGTAGAAGCCTTTCATATCAGCTTTATCTCTCTCACCTAGCGCAATACCATGTTTAATACCAAGTCTAGGTAAGTTAATGGTTGTAAATGATAAATTTCCTCTTCCTGGGGTAATTTGTTTATCAGGATAGCAAACATTACCAATAACTCTCGTACGACAACCCATATAACCAACTTCTGTCTTAGGATCTCCTTCTTTTAGATATGGTTTATTAAAAGATGAATCTAAGAATGAGAAGTTAGGGAATAATCTTTTCGCTGATACTTTACATGCTAGTTTGAATAAATCATAGTTTGGATCTTCCTTATTATAACTTACACCCTCTTTTAATTTGAAAATAGAAATTGGGAATATTGGTGTTTCACCTTGACCAAGACCAGCATCAGTTGCTAGTAAGAAATTCTTAATAACCATTCTGCCTTCTGGTGAAGTATCAGTACCAAAGTTAACTGATGAGAATGGAACTTGCGCACCCGCTCTTGAATGCATTGTATTTAAATTATGAATAAATGCTTCCATGGCTTGATAAGTAATTCTGTCTGTTTTGGCTAAAGCTTTATCATAAGATTTAGTAAATACTTCTTCTAATCTTTCACTAGTAATAAATTCTTTAAATGTATCTACTACTGGAATTTCAATAGAATCAAGTTCATTTATTTTTTCGACTACTTTATCAAAATCTATTTCCCCAAGGAATCCTTCTAAATCTAGATAATCGTATAACATTTGTTTTAATTGTTTTTTAAATGTTTTCTTAACCCCTGGTGCCATATAATAATCAAACATTGGAATACTTTGACCACCATGTTGATCATTTTGATTAGCTTGAATACAAATTGCTGCTAGTGCTGTATAACTCATAATATCATTTGGTGTTCTAAGAAAACCATGTCCAGTGGAAAAACCATTTTTAAATAATTTATCCAAATCGATTTGATTACAAGTTGTTGTACCCATGGCAAGGAAATCTAAATCGTGAATGTGAATCGCACCTTCATCATGTGCTCTGGCATATTTCGCATCCATTAAATAAGCTTTCGCAAATTCTTTGGAAACAGTTGAACCAAAGTGTAACATTGTACCCATTGGGCCATCACCATCAACATTGGCATTCTCTCTTTTCGAATTTTCTTCTTTCGCTGATTTTAATCCTAGAGATTCAATTGCTTTAACAAATTTATGTTGTTGCTTTACAACAAAAGCTTCTCTTGACGCTGCTCTTCTTTCTCTATATTCTGAAAAAGATTTATAAACTTCTTCGTCTGTTTTTTTAAGTTCTTTCTCAATTATATCTTGAATTTCTTCAATACCAATTGTTTTTCTTTCTTGATATTCTTTTTCAATATACTTTGTAACTTTTTCTTTAACTTTGTTAACTATTTTTTCATCATAGTTTTCATAAACACTATCAAATCCTTTTTTGATAGCCAAAGCGATTTTAGCCTCGTTAAAAGGGACTCTTTGACCACTTCTTTTAACGACAATTAAATCATTACCTACTTCTACTTTCATTTTTTCACTACTCTCCTCCGTTAAATTAATTATCATACAAGAAAGAAATTTTAGCAATGTTTTTTTTAAAATTTTTTTGCAAATTGTCAAACGAACATTTTATAAAAAATGAAATTTTTGAGAAAAAAAACATTTTTATATAGATAGTACCGCATAATAAAAAAAATAAAAAAATTTTAAAAAAATTTTACTACTTGACAGGTAATAAAATGTAAACAAAATTTTTGCTAAAATTTCTTTCAATGTTGTCATAAAAAATAAATCATATTATAATATATTTATAGAAAGAAGACGGGAATATGTTTAAAGATAAAAAAATTCATATGATAGGTATTGGTGGTATTTCTATGAGTGGTATTGCCGAGATTATGCATGAAAAAGGAAATGTTATTACGGGTAGCGATGCCTCAAACTCTAAAAACGTGCAAATGCTTAAAGATAAAGGAATCAATGTGGTAATTGGAGAAGATCCTAGTCTAGTAGATAATGCTGATATTATTGTTTATACTGCGGCGATAAGCGAAGATCATCCCGAGATAAAAAGAGCTAAAGAGTTAAACAAAGAAATGTATGAGCGCGCTAAATTTTTAGGCTTAATTACGAAAGATTATGAAAATGTTATATGTATATCTGGAACTCATGGTAAATCAACTACAACAGGTATGATTTCTTCTTGCTTTTTAGAAGATGATAAAAATCCTACTATTCAAATCGGAGCAATACTCCCCAAAATAAATTCTAATTATTTTGTTGGTGGCAATAAATATTTTATTATGGAAGCTTGTGAATATGTCGATTCATTTTTATCTTTTTATCCTACTAGTGAAGTAATACTGAATATTGATGATGATCACTTAGATTATTTTAAAAATATGGATAATGTTAAAAAATCATTTACTAAGTATGCTCATCTTTTACCTGAAAATGGCTTACTCGTTTTAAATAGTGATGATGAAAATACGATAAGTATAGAATATCCTAGTAATATAAATGTTTTAACATATGGTATAAATAATACTAAAGCAAATTTAGTTGCTAAAAATATTACTTATGATGATTTAGGTCATCCAATGTTTGATATTTATTATAATAACGAATTATATCTATCTTTGCATTTAAATATTTTAGGTAATCATAATATTTATAATGCTCTAGCTACTACCGCTATTTGTATTTTTTATAATATAAGCAAAGAATCTATTATAAAAGGTATTAATGAATATAGAGGTGTAGAAAGAAGATTTGAACTACTTGGTACATATAAAGATAATATATTAGTCTATGATGATTATGCTCATCATCCAACGGAAATTAAATCTACCTTTAATTCAGCTAAAAATATTAAATGTCATCAAAATTGGGCGATATTTCAATCACATACTTATTCTAGAACTAAAGAACATTTAGAAGAATTTGCTGATGTTTTAAAGAACTTTGATAATATAATTATTGCCCCAATATATCCGGCTAGAGAAAAAAATATATATAATGTTAAAGAAAGCGATTTAGTAAGTTTAATAAAAAAAGATAATCCCAATGTTAGATATATTGATAGTTTTAATAAAATAGTCGAATATTTAAAAGAAAACTTACAAGATAATGACTTAGTCATTACCATTGGGGCTGGTCCAGTTAATGAAGTTGTTTTAAAATTATTAGAAAAAAATTAAGTATTTTATCTACTTAATTTTTTTCTATTACTATTTTCATTAGAATAATATAGTTTATTTTTTAATATGGTAAATTCTTCTAAATGTTCTTTCATGAACAATAAAGATTTCTTTATACATTCATCCAATCCTATTTTATTAATAACTAAAACATCTATAAAGTCTTCAATATTAAATTCTATTCCTTCAAAATATTTTAAAAGATAAAATGCAAATATCTCAGCTTCTTTAGAACTAAAATCTAGTAATAATTGTTTTATTTCTGGTATTTTTAATAATCTTAAAGCTTTAATATATATTCTTTTTATATTTGTATCAATATCTTCATTTTCAGCTAAGCTAAATATTTTATTTTCTATTTCTATATTTTGCGCTTGAATTACTTTTAAATTATCTATAATATGAGGAATAACTTTTTCATAAAGGTTGTGTTAAACATTATGACTGATTAATATATTCAGCATATGCAACATTTAAATCAATAGGCATTTTAATAGA
>CANQDM010000019.1 GCA_947591505.1 uncultured Bacilli bacterium
AAAGAAGCAATAATAAATGAATTTGGTATTTCAAGAAATAATATTAGTTTATATGAATTAATGGCATTTAAAAACGAATATAAAGTAAGTATTGCTTCTATTCTTTATCGATTAAAAGATTTAAATATTATATCTGAATATACTTATAAAAATTTATGTATTAAAATAAATAAAAAATATGGTAAGAAAAATGAACCAATATTAATTTCACCAGAGAAATCATATCAATTTAGAAAAATAGTTCATAGATTAGAAACAGATAATATTATATCACTTAATAAAGCATGTGAATTTTTAGGAGAAACAATAAATGAATATAACAACGAAAATGATAATTACGGATACTAATATAATTACTGATTTAAATAATGGTGATGTATTAGAAGAATTTGTAAAATTAGATAATGTTTATATAAGTGATTTAATAAAATATGATGAAATTAATAGTAATACAGGAAATATTAGAATTATAAATAAAATTAAAGTAATTAATGCTACAGCAGAAGAATTAAATGAAATTAGTTTAATTAGACAAGAAAAAACTAAATTATCTACTTATGATGTACTTAATTTTATTATTGCAAGAGATAATAAATGTATTTTAGCTACTGGTGATAATGAATTAAAAAAATATGCTTTAAAACATGGAGTAGAAGTTATTAGAACTTTAAAAATAATAGAATTAATGGTTGAAAATAAAATTATTACTTATAAAAAAGGAATAAACGCATGTAAATTAATAAAAAAGTATCCAACAACGGGAATTCCCAAAGAAGCAATAGATAATTTAATAACAAGATTAGAAAAAGAAGATTTATTAATTAAACAATAAAAAAATGTTTAACTCCCTTTTAAAAAGGATATTTTAGAATTTTATTAATTTATTTCTATGATGAATTTTTTTGATTTGGCAAAACTAAGAAAAGATGAATATTTTTTGGAAAAGTGTTAAGCAAATCTCTGGAAAAGTGTTAAGTAAAATGCTTGAAAAGTGTTAAATGAAATGATAGGTAAAATTGAAAAGATTAGAAAATTATAGTATAATCCTAAATATGAAAGGAATTAAAATTATGGATAATGATTTAAACAAGAGTATTTATTCTTATGCTGAAGAAATTACAGATGAAGATGTAATAACTTTTTATGATGCAGCAAAAGTATTATTAAATGGATTAGATTGCATAATTTGTAGAGAGAGTGCTGCAGATATTCAAGGATATTCAAATGGTGGTTTTCGTCATCAAATATATGTTTATTCTGAAAAAGAGTTTAATCTACCATATGTTAAGTGTTTTTTAGTAAAGAATTTAAATAAGATTCCTTTTATTGATTTTGAGGGTGTAAAAGTATCACCTATTACTAATGCAATTATAGATATGTTAAGTAATAATGAAACTGATACACAAGTTTTATACGAAGCATTTGCAGATTATTATTGGGAAAACAATGAATCATATAATGGTTTGGTAATTCCAAAAAATTTAAAGAAGAAAGCAAAACATTATATGGAAGAGGGAATTTTATTTTATGAATAATAAAAGAAATAATCTTGAAAATATTTTATATAGAATAGTTGAAGAAGTTTCTAAAGAGAATGCTCCGATTGTTTTTAAAGGTGGTCTTGCTATAAATGATATTATTTCTCATGAAAATTCAAGTAATAACGTTGAAAGGAAGACCGTAGATATTGATGCAAATTGGACTGGAAATGTCGATCATAATCAAATTACAAAAACTTTTGAAAAAGCAATTAAGAGAGTTAATCCTAATTATGAAATAGAGTTATATAGATTACCTGAAGAAAGAAAATCTATGGGATATAAAATTTTAGATAATAATATAGTTATAACAAAAATAGATTTAGATATAAAAAATAATCCATTTTATGTTATATATAGAATTAATGATATTGATGTAAAATATTCATCAAAAGAAAAAATTATGGCTGATAAATTAAGTGCTTTATCAAATGAACATCCATTTAGAAGAGCAAAAGATTTATTAGATATATATTTAATATTGGAAATAGAAAATATTGGTTTTTCTAAAATTGAAAAAATATTAAAATATGATAATAGAAAATTAGGCAATTTTTCAACTATGATAGGAAATATTCAACAAATGAAAGATAGTTATGAAAGTCTTAATGGTATAACAAATAAACCTGAATTTAGTGAAGTTTGGAGTAAAGTTAAAAACTATTTAATTAATAACAAATTAATAGAAGATAATAAATCTGAAAAAAACAGTTAGATTAGCATTGAAATTATTAATTAAACAATAAAAAATTTAATTACAAATAAGTAAAATTATAGTAAAATAAAAGTATGAGAAATTTATTAAGTATGACTATGGAAAATTTAGAAGAATATTTCTTAAGTATTGGGGAAAAGAAGTTTAAAGCTTCTCAAGTTTTTGAATGGTTATATAAACATCGCGAATATAATATAGATAATTATAGTAATATTAAAAAAGAGATTAGAGATAGATTAAATGAAGATTTTAATACTGATTTTATTAAAATAAAGAAAAAAGAAGAAGGAGTAGAAGTTAAAAAATATTTATTTGAACTTTTAGATGGTAACTATATTGAAGCAGTACTTATGGAACATGATTATGGTAAATCTGTTTGTGTATCAAGCGAAGTTGGGTGTAATATGGGGTGTAAGTTTTGTGAAAGTGGAAGACTTAAAAAAGTAAGAGATTTAGAAACTTATGAAATGGTTGAGCAAATAATATTAATTGAGAATGATATAAAAGAAAAGGTGCAAAGTGTAGTTATCATGGGTATAGGTGAACCTTTTGATAATTATGATAATGTTATTAACTTTATTAAAATTATTAATCATGCGAAAGGTTTAGCTGTTGGTTCAAGACATATTACGGTATCTACGTGTGGCATAGTACCTAAAATAGAAGAGTTTAGTAATTTACCACTCCAAGTAAATCTTGCTTTAAGTTTACATGCTCCAAATGATGAGATAAGAAATAAAATAATGCCTATAAATAAAGTGTATAATATTAGTAAAGTAATAGAAGCAATAAAGAAATATATTGCAAAAACTAATAGACGAGTAACCATTGAATATGTTATGCTTAATATGGTAAATGATAGCGTAGATAATGCCAAAGAATTAGCAAGTCTTTTAAGAGGCATGAATGTTTACGTTAATTTAATACCATATAATGAAACAAATAATATAGATTTTCGCCGTAGTACAAGAATAAAAGAGTTTAAAGATACACTCTTAAAAAGTGGAATAAATGCTACGGTTAGAAGAGAATTTGGTAGTGGCATTTCGGCTGCTTGTGGTCAACTTAGAAGTAAAGAGGTGTAATTTATGAAAGCATGTTATATGACTGATTCAGGTCGGGTTAGAAGTCATAATGAAGATAGTGTTACAATACTTAAAAATGAAAGTGATGAATATTTATTAGTCGTTGCTGATGGAATGGGTGGACACCGAAAGGGTGAAGTTGCTTCATCCATTGCGGTTACTCATTTAGGTAAAAGATTTAATGAAACACCATCTGTTGGTTCAAAACTTGATGCTGTTAATTGGCTTAATGATAATGTTAATGAAATAAATAAAGAAGTATTAGAATATGGGGAAGAAAATATTGATTCCAGTGGGTTAGGGACAACGATAGTAATTGCCTTATTAACAAAAGATTATTTAATATTTGGTAATATTGGGGATTCTTCTGGTTATGTTGTAAAAAATAATAAATTACATAAAGTTACGCATGATCATACTTTAGTAAATTTACTGGTTGATGCTGGTAATTTAACGGAAGATGAAGCCAAAACTCATCCGAAGAAAAATGTATTAATGAAAGCCATTGGGGCTTCAGAAAAAGTGGATATTGATATCTTTGATGTTGATATGGAAAGTGAAGCAATAATGCTTTGTAGTGATGGCTTAACTAATATGTTAACAGATGAACAAATTGAAAAGGTTTTGATTGATCCAGAATTAGAGATAGAAGAAAAAGTGGAAAAATTAATAAGAAAGTGTAATGCCAGAGGTGGCAATGATAATATTTCGGTGGCACTTCTTATAAGGAATGGTGAGTAATATGATAATGAAAGGGCAAAAGATTAGTGACCGTTACCAAGTTATAAAGTCAATTGGTGAAGGTGGCATGGCTAATGTATATTTAGCTTATGATACAATTTTAGATCGTAATGTGGCGGTTAAAGTTTTGCGTGGGGATTTAGCTACTGATGAAAAGTTTGTCCGTCGTTTTCAAAGAGAAGCCTTAGCGGCCTCATCTCTATCAAATCCAAACATTGTAGAAGTTTATGATGTTGGGGAAGATAATGGCGAATATTATATTGTTATGGAATATATTGAAGGAAAACATTTAAAACAACTTTTGAAAAAACGAGGAAAACTTACCGTTACGGAAGCAGTTGATATTGTATCGCAAATAACAGATGGACTTTCAGTTGCCCATGATTCTTATATAATCCATCGTGATATTAAACCGCAAAATATTATGATTTTGGAAAATGGTTTAGTTAAAATAACTGACTTTGGTATAGCAATGGCGATGAATTCAACGCAACTAACCCAAACCAATTCGGTAATGGGTAGTGTTCATTATTTACCACCAGAGCAAGCAAACGGTAAGGGAGCAACTCTTCAAAGTGATATTTATTCAATAGGAATATTATTTTATGAACTTTTAACTGGTAAACTACCATTTAAAGGTGAAAATGCTGTTGAGATAGCTTTAAAACATTTAAAAGAACCTTTGCCATCTATTAGAGATGAGCTTCCTAATATACCGCAAAGCGTGGAAAACATTATTATTAAAGCAACGGCTAAAAATCCGAAAAATAGATATGCTGATGCGAGAGAAATGCATGAAGATTTAAAAACTTGTTTAGATCCAGCTAGAGCAAATGAAGAAAAAATTCATTTAAAATATCAAGAAGTATCAGATGATACGAAAGTATTAAAACAAGTTAAAGAAGATGTTAAAAAGAATAACGATAATAAAAAAGCAAATAATAAAAAAGAAGAAAAGGAAGAAGTAATTGTTAAAAAGATTACAGGTGATGATTTGAAAAAACAAAATAAAACATTAATATTATTAGCCTCAATATTTACAGGATTAATTCTTGTAGTAACTTTAGTATTTGTTATTATTATGATTACAAGTAGAACTTCTACAATTATTGTTCCTGATGTAACAAATAAACCGGCTGATGAAGCAATCAAGATATTACAAAAAGCAGGCTTTACTATATCAGAAAATGAAACATATGAATATTCTGAAAAAATTAAAGAAGGTAATATAATTAGAACTTCACCAAGAGCAGGAGAGCCAAGAAAAAAGAATGCTGAAATAAAACTTGTTATTTCTCAAGATAATACAATTACTCTAGATGATTATACTCATAGAAATTATTTAGAAGTAAAGGGTGCTTTAACTGAACGGGGCATTGTAGTTAACGAGGAAAAAGAAATGGTAGATGAAGATAGTGAATTTAAAGAGGGAGAAATAGTAAGACAATCTAAAGAAAAGGGGGAAAATTTAACAGCGGGTGAATCAATTACATTCTATGTTGCTCAAGTAGGAGTAGCTTATCCTGATTTTACTGATGGTAATTATACCGTAGATGATGTTAAAGCATTCTGTGAAGATAATGAAATAAAACTAGAGGTAGTTGATACACCAAGTGAAACACAATTAGATGGAACAATTTATCGTCAAAGTAGACAAGCAGGTAGTAGAGTATCTAAAAATGCTGAATTTAAAATATATGTTTATCGTAATGATGATGAAGATTTAGATGTAGTTCCAGATGGTGAAAATACTGGTGGCTGTGATAGTGAAGATGGTCTTTGTTAATATATGTTAGTAAATGGTAAAATAATTAAAATAAATAGTGATGACTTTACTGTAAAATTAGATAACGAAATAATTGAAACAAAATCACGAGGTAAATTTCGCAATTTAAAAATTAAACCTTTAGTAGGAGATAAGGCCTTAATAAATAAAGAAGATAAAGTTATTGAAGAAATACTTCCTAGAGATAATTATTTATTAAGGCCTCCTGTTGCTAATATAGACGTTGCTCTAATAGTAACTAGTATAAAAGAACCTGATATTAATTTAACACTTTTAGACAAATTGATAAGTGTTATTACTATTAATAAAATAGAACCAGTTATTATCTGGACTAAACTAGATTTAGCAAATAAAGTAGAGGTAAAAGAAATAAAAAAAATAAGCAAATATTATGAAAGTATTGGTATTAAAACTTTTACTAATAAAAAAATCAAGAAAATTAAAAAATATTTAGCAAATAAAGTGGTTACAGTATGTGGTCAAACGGGTGCTGGTAAAAGTACTTTAATTAATAAATTTAATAAAGATTTAAATTTAGCTACTAATACTATTAGTGATGCTCTAGGTAGAGGTAAGCATACTACTAGAATAGTAGAACTTTTTAGCATTGATAATTTTTATGTTGTTGATACCCCAGGATTTTCGGCAATTGATATAAATGAATATAGTAAAGATGAGATAAAATCTAGTTTTGTAGAATTTAGAGATATTACTTGCAAATATAATAATTGTAATCATATAAAAGAGGATGGTTGTGAAATTATAAAGTTAGTAAATAGTGGTAAAATATTGAAATCTAGATATGAAAATTATTTGAGTTTTATAAAGGAGTCAAAATGATAGCAGTTAGTTTTTTAAAAAGTAAATATGAAAGAAGTAATACTATTCGAAAAATAGATGAAAGTATAGCTGATTTAATTCATGTTGATTTACTTGATGGTATTTATGCGGGAGAAAATAATTTACAAATAGATGAACTATTAAAAGAATTAAGTAATACTAAAAAGAAATTAGATATTCATTTTATGGCTAAAGAGCCTTTAGAATATATCAAAAAATTGATAAATTTAAATATTTGGGCTATTACATTTCATCTAGATGCTACTACGAATCCTAAAAAAATAATTGAATATATAAAAAGTCATAATATAAAAGTAGGTATTGCTATTAATCCTGATGAAGATATACATATTTTAGATAAATTTTTAGATTTAATTGATTATGTCTTAATAATGAGTGTATATCCTGGTAGAGGCGGACAATCATTTATTAAAGAAGCGTTAAATAAAATACCATATTTATATAATAAAAATGTTTTAATTGGTATAGATGGGGGAATAAATGAAAATACTATAAAATATCTAGATAATTATCAAATAGATAATATTGTTAGTGGTTCTTTTGTTTGTTTAAATGATGACTTTGATAAACAAATTGCTATGTTAAAAAAAGATTAGTTTAAATTTTAAAAAGCATAATAACTTGCAATAGAAAAATAATAATAGTATACTTATTATAGTATGGAGAGTTGCAAATGAAAAACAATAAAAAAATTAAAATAGCTATTTTAATTTTAATATTAGTCAGTGTATTATTAACTGCTGTTTTTTTAAAGCCTTCATATTCAATTGGAACAATTAATTATGTTGACTGGGGAGATATTTCTAAAATAGAAAAAGATTATTCTTATTCTACATTATTTGCTTCCAAAGATACGGAAATAAAAGTTATCAGTGAGGCTGGTACTAAAGATAGTAGTGGGTTATTTAAAAGAACAAAAATAGCTCCAGGTGAAGAATTAGTTGTGTTAATTACTAATTGCGCCATTAATAAAAATGGTGAATTATTAGATGTAGTAGTAAAAATAAATAATATAGTAAAATTTAAGAATTCAAAAAAAACAAGTACTGTTTCATTCGGCATTGGAAGCGATTATGTTGTTCCTAATTCACAAAAAACACCTGCAAGTAATAAAACACTATCACAAAAGGAAAATGAACCGATGATATTTACTTTTAATACTACTACTGCTCAAGCAGATTTTACAATGACTTATTATAAAGCAGGAACTTATGATTCAGAAAATGATACAGGAACTTATGGAGAAACATCATCAGTAAGTGGTATGTTTTGGGATATTGATATTTTAAGTGGTAGTGAAACAACTTATAAAGATGAAAATTTTAAAGGCAATGAAGGTATAATTCCAACATCAGGAAACACAACAATTTACTATAATAAAAATGGTAAGCATTCTTCAAAATACTCGCATACTTTGCAAACTGGTGATAATCAAGGAATAGCTATTAAAAGCAAAAGTACTGAAGCAATAAATGATTCTATATACTATGAGAATTCTGCTTTTATGACATCTAGTGATTTAACAAATTCAACTTTTTCATTTACTTATAGTGGTTCTGGCTGTGGAATTTGGTTTATGTTTGCATCCCCATACCCATTTGAAATAGATAATCCATTAAAAAACGCTACAACAAGTGATATAGCACCAGGTCAAACATTTAAATATCGGGTATCACAATATATACCAAATAATTACTTTGGTACATTATTTTCCTATAATGAAATATATAGTAATTTATATAAGACCTCAAGATTTAATAATATAGTAATAAAAGATACTATAGATAGTCATTTAATAATTGATGAAAAAAATATTAAAGTTTTTAACGAAACAAATGTTGATGTAACTGATTATTTTGAAAAATTAGTAGATGGAAATACAGTAACTGCAACAATAAAAAGCACATATTTTTCGAAAGCAGATTTTTATGCTCATACATATACTATGGAAATACCAGTAACAGTAAAAAGTGATACAAAGGATTTAGAAAAGATAACCAATAAAGCAACGACAACATCATCAATATGTAGGGATGATAATGATTGTCCAAACGAAGAAAAAGCAACAAATACATTAGATGTAAAAATGAAATATAGATTAAATGTCAATTATTATGAGAATGGTAAACAAGGAACAAAAGTAGCAACATCTGATGAAGAATATAAGTATTATAACGCTGATTACAATACAAACTATAATAAAGTAGATCAAAAAGTATGGCAATATGTAAAAAGCGATGGTGATACTACTAGTGGTAAGATGACTAAAGATACAACAGTAAACTATTATTTTGAAAAAAGGCCATATAAATTAACAGTAAATTATTTAGAAGAGGGAACAAATAAACCAATAGATGGAATGACAGCAGATGAAACAACACCACTATATTATGATAGTGAGTATAGTACAAATTATAGTAAAGTAAATAAAGATAGATGGCGAATAGTAAGAAGTGAAGTAAAAAAAGGAGAAGGAGAAGTAGCAGAAGATAAAACAATAAGTGGGCAAATAAAAGAAGATACGGAAGTAAATTACTATTTTGAGAAAATCGAATATGGACTAACCGTAAACTACTATGAAGAAGGAACAAAGAATGCAATAGCAGAACCAGATGAGACAGCGCCAGTATATTATAATGAAGCCTATAAAACTAATCATGATAAGATAGAGCATTTGATGTGGCGGATAGTAAGAAGTGAAGTAGAAAAAGGAGAAGGAAAAGTAGTAGATGAACAAAACAAAATAGTAGAAGGGACAATAAAAGGAGATACAGTAGTAAACTATTATTTTGAGAAAATCGAATATCCCGTAGAAGTACATTATTATGATGCTGAAACAAAAGAAGAGATAGAAGAAAGTGAAAAGGCAATATATTACTATGGAATGAAATATTATACCAATTACGATAAGATAGATAGTGATATATGGGAATATGTATCACAAGATGGAGATGGGATAGAAGGAGAGATAGATGGAAGTCAAGGAACATATAGGATAAATTACTACTTTAATAGATTAAAATATCAATTAAAAGTAAATTATTATGATGATAAGACAAAAGAGAAAATTGAAAAAAGTGATAGATATGCGTATAAATATGAAGAAGCATATGAAACAAATTATAATAAAGTAGATACAGAGAAATGGGAATATGTAAGGACCGAAGGAGAGACACCAGGAGTAATATACGAAGATACAGAGATAGATTATTATTTTAAAAACAATGAATATACAATAGAGGTAAACTACTATGATGAAGAGACAGGGGAAAAGATAGAAGAGGCAGAGATATTAAGTAAAAAATATGGAGAAGAATATACAACTGATGATGAAAAGATAGATAAAAACAAATGGGAATTAGTAGAGATACCAGAAAATGCAGAAGGAATAGTAGAAGGAGACATTGAAGTAAATTATTACTATCATAAAAAGAAATATAAATTAGAAGTAAACTACTATGAAGAAGGAACAAAAAATAAGATAGCAGAGACAAGTGAAAGGGAAGTATATTACGGAGAGAAATATATAACAGAATATAATAAAGTAGAAGAGAAGGTATGGAAGTTAGTAGAGATACCGGATAATTATCAAGGAGAGATAAAAGGGGATACGATAGTAAATTATTATTTTAAACAAGTAGAGATAAAGAATCCGCCAACAGGATCAAATCAAAATAATGGGTCAAAAATAATAATACCGACAATCATATTAATAGGGATAGTAGTAATAACAACGATAATGTATCGAATTTTATTAAGAAAAAAGATATATAAAATTTAAGAGAAATAGTATTAAATAAAAAAATAGGGGAAAATTATATTTAAGTAGACATTAGTTTACAATAGAAAATTTAATGTTTTAGTAAAATTCTTTACAAAATTAAAAACAATAAATTATAATTATAGTAGAAGGAAGTATGATAAAATGAAAAAGCTGAAATTTTTATTGCTAATAGCTGTTGCGTTTATGTTTAATTTTCAACTAGTAACAGCCAAAACTACTTATTACAATTACAGTAGTACTTATGAAATAGAAAGAGAATATTCATATTCAACTTTATTCATGTCAAAAGATACACAAATTAAAGTCATTAAAGATGCTGGTAGTGTTGAAGATCAAGAATCATCTGGTAATTATAAACTTTATCGCACTAACATTAATCCAAATGATGAATTAATTGTATTGATAACAAAAAGTGCTGTTAATAAAAACGGTGAATTATTAGATGCTGTAGTAAAAATAAACAATGTAGAACGTTTTTCATCAGCCGAATCAGGATTTGCTACATTTGGCATTAAATCATCTTTTAAAGTAGCTAAATCAATTTCTGATCCTACATCAACTGATACATATACTCAAGGTGAAAATGAACCTCTAATATTTGAATTAGGTACTTCAAAAGCTAAAGCAAATATTAGCATTACTTATTATAAAACTGATACTTATAAAGATGAATCAAACGTAGGTAAACTAGGAGATATAACAGTTGCTAGTGGAACTATTTGGGACTTTGATAATTTAGCAAGTTCTGTTGGTGGTAGTTATGAATCAGATCCTTTAAATGGTAATGAAGGTATTATCCCTCTTAGTGGAGATTCTAATATATATTATAATAAATCAAAAATACATAAAAATTCTGGCTATGCTTATGAATATAAAGAACAAGATGAAGGTATAGCTATAAGTTCAAAAGCTGGCAATAATATTGATGATCTATTTTATGAAAATACAGTTTTCTTAAAAAATAATCATTTAATTGATTCAACATTTAAACTAGCTTTTAGTGGAGCAAGTTGTAATTTATATTTTATATTTGCATCTCCATATCCATATAATTTAGATACACCAATTAATAGTGTAAATGAAAAAGATGTTACAAGTGATAAAAATTTTACTTATACAATAACTCAATATGTACCAAATAACTATTATGGTTCTATCTTTGGTTTCCAAGGTGCATATGATAATATGTATAGTGATACTAGATATAGAACTTTTAGAATTACTGAAACATTAGATAGTAATCTAGAACTTGATGTTGATAACATTAAGATATTTAATGAATTAAATGAAGATGTTACAGAATGTTTTACTCCATCATATAAAGATAATTTATTAACTATTGAAGTAAAAGAAGATACTTTTGCTAAATCAGTTTTCTATGGTCATGCTTATAAAATTAATTTACCAGTTAAATTAAAGGATGGTATTAAAAATGTTGATAAAATTGTTATATCAGCAAGAGCAGCTTCAACAAGATGTAAACCTAATTTAACTTGTCCAAAAGAAGAAAGAATAACAAATAAAACTAATGTTAGAATATCATATAAAGTAACAGTAAATTATTATGAAAAAGATTCTAATAATAAACTTGCAGATAGTAAAGTATTTACATATTATTTAAATGATGAATATAAAACAGATTATGATGTAATTGATAAAAGTTGGGATCTTGTTAGTATGCCAAATAATGCCAGTGGCGTTATTACTGGTGATGTAGTTGTTGACTATTACTTTACTCCAGTTATAATTGAAAATCCACCTACTGGTATGATTGTCATTCCAATTGTGGCAATGTTAGCTATATTAGGAGGAGCAATAGTTATTTATAAACAACATAAAAGTAAAATATATCATGTATAATTAGAAGGGCAATGTAAAGTTGCTCTTTTTAATTGGTTAACTATTCTTGTCAACGAGTCTTGATAGTTGTATAATTATATTAGTATAGTATAGTGGTTAAAAACTAGTAAATAATCATGGAGAAGTAGAAGATGAATAAAAATAAAAATATGTATAAATTTTTAATTATATCTTTTTCTATAATAATTATAGTAAGTTTTTTTGCGATTATAAATAAAGCATATTCAGCAGGAAGAACAGAATATAAAGATTGGAGCGAGGTAACTAGTGGTAAAATTCAAAAAGATTTTTCCTATTCAACTCTATTTAGATCAGAAGACACGCAAATCAATGTTATAAATGATGCTGGAGAAACTCTAGTTCAAAAAGACTTATTTGTTAGAGACAATATAAATTCAGGAGACGAATTAGTAGTATTAATTACAAAATGTGCTACCAATAAAAATGGTGAATTATTAGATGTAGTAGCAAAAATTAATAATGTTAAAAGTTTTAGCTCAGGTGGACATGTTAGAATTAGAATAGGTTCATCTTATCAAATAGCCGAATCTCAAGATAACCCTTCAAACGACTTGGCTATAGAAGAATATTCAAAAGTGAATGAACCGTTAGTATTTGGTTTTGGTACGGAAAATGCCCAAGCAGATTTTACAATGACTTATTATAAAACAGGGACTTATGATTCTAAAACTGACAGTGGCACTTTAGGTAATATAAATTCAGTAAGTGGTATCTATTGGGATTTTGACGTTGAAAGTGATTCAGATTATAAAAACGTATTTTTTGGTGGTAATGAAGGGGTAATTCCTTTAACTCCTGATGGAGGAATATCTACTATTTATTATAATAAGAAGAAGGAACATTCAACTTCAAACTATTCACATACTTTAAAAGAAGAAAGTAATGGTATAGCAATTGATAAAGGACCTAGTAAAAATACGGATGCTATTTATTATGAAAGTTCTGCTTTTATAACTACGAATAGTATTGAAAATTCAACTTATAGTTTTACCTATAGTGGTACTGGTTGTGGAATTAAATATATGTTTGCATCCCCATACCCATTTGAAATAGATAGTCCAATAAAAAGTGCAGATAAAACTGAAGTTAGGCCAGGAGACACATTTACATATACAGTATCACAATATGTTCCAAATAATTACTTCGGTACATTGTTTTCGTATAATGAAATATATAGTAATTTATATAAAACAACTAGATTTAATAATATGGTTATAAAAGATACCTTAGATAGTCATTTAACATTTGATAAAACCAAGATTAAAGTTTTTAATGAAACAAATGTTGATGTAACAAGTTATTTCAAAATAGAAAAAGATGAAGACACAAATACAGTAACAGCAACGGTAAATAAAGAAAAATTTGAAGAAGTTGAATTTTATGCTCATACGTATAAATTAAAAATACCAGTAACAGTAAACAGTGATACAGCTAATTTAGAAAAGATAACCAATAAAGCAACGACAACATCATCAATATGTAAGGATGATGATAACTGTCCAAACGAAGAAAAAGAAACAAATACATTAGATGTAAAAATGAAATATAGATTAAATGTCAATTATTATGATAATAATCACCCAGGAACAAAAGTAGCAACATCGGATCCAGAAACTTATTTATATTATAACGCTGATTATAATACAAATTATAATAAAGTAGATGCAAAAGTATGGCAATATGTAAGAAGTGATGGTGTTACAAGTGGGATAATAACTAAAGATACAACAGTAAATTACTATTTTGAAAAAGTGCCATATAAATTAACAGTAAATTACTTAGAAGAGGGGACAAATACTAAAATAGCTGATCCAAGAGAAAGTACATTAAGACATGGTGATAGTTATTCGACGGATTATAATAATATAAACTTGAGTAAATGGCAGTTTGTAAGAAGTGATGGTGATCCAACTACTGGAACAATAACAAGAGATATGGTAGTAAACTATTATTTTAAAAAGATACCTTATACTTTAACTGTAAATTATTATATTAAAGATACACATACATCAATAGATACAATGGATGGAGTAAACCCAAAAGTAACTAAATCAGTTTATTATGATGATCAATATAATACCAATTATGATAATGTAAATCTAAAAAAGTGGCGATTAACAGGTAATGATGGAGATGCCACAAGTGGTACAATAAAAGGAAATACAACAGTAAATTATTATTTTGAAAAGATACCATATACATTAACCGTAAATTATTTAGAAGAGGGAACAAATAAGCCAGTCGATGGAATAGCGGCAGATGTAACAAATCCAATTTATTATGATGATCATTATGCTACAAAATATGATCATAAAGTAAATTTAAATAGATGGCGAATAGTAAGAAGTGAAGTTTCTGAAGGAGAAGGAAGTACAGTAAATGAACAAAATAAAATAGTAGAAGGAACAATAAGAGGAAATACAGTAGTAAATTATTATTTTGAGAAAATCGAATATGGACTAACCGTAAATTATTATGAAGAAGGAACAAAGAATGCAATAGCAGAACCAGATGAGACAGCACCAGTATATTATAATGAAGCCTATAAAACTAATCATGATAAGATAGAGCATTTGATGTGGCAGATAGTAAGAAGTGAAGTAGAAAAAGGAGAAGGAAGAGTAGTAGATGAACAAAACAAAATAGTAGAAGGGACAATAAAAGGAGATACAGTAGTAAACTATTATTTTGAGAAAATCGAATATCCCGTAGAAGTACATTATTATGATGCTGAAACAAAAGAAGAGATAGAAGAAAGTGAAAAGGCAATATATTACTATGGAATGAAATATTATACCAATTACGATAAGATAGATAGTGATATATGGGAATATGTATCACAAGATGGAGATGGGATAGAAGGAGAGATAGATGGAAGTCAAGGAACATATAGGATAAATTACTACTTTAATAGATTAAAATATCAATTAAAAGTAAATTATTATGATGATAAGACAAAAGAGAAAATTGAAAAAAGTGATAGATATGCGTATAAATATGAAGAAGCATATGAAACAAATTATAATAAAGTAGATACAGAGAAATGGGAATATGTAAGGACCGAAGGAGAGACACCAGGAGTAATATACGAAGATACAGAGATAGATTATTATTTTAAAAACAATGAATATACAATAGAGGTAAACTACTATGATGAAGAGACAGGGGAAAAGATAGAAGAGGCAGAGATATTAAGTAAAAAATATGGAGAAGAATATACAACTGATGATGAAAAGATAGATAAAAACAAATGGGAATTAGTAGAGATACCAGAAAATGCAGAAGGAATAGTAGAAGGAGACATTGAAGTAAATTATTACTATCATAAAAAGAAATATAAATTAGAAGTAAACTACTATGAAGAAGGAACAAAAAATAAGATAGCAGAGACAAGTGAAAG
>CANQDM010000020.1 GCA_947591505.1 uncultured Bacilli bacterium
TTATTTCTATTGAAGTTACCATTCTCTTTTTTTTCTTTGTCTATTTTATTGGGTACACTTCATTTTTTTTTTTTTTGGTAATATGGGGGAAAGCGAGGTGTTTTGAATGAAAAAAAAGATTTTATTTTCATTCATTATTGCTTTGGTAATAGCATTAGTAATTTTTATAATTTTGTGTATTGTTAGGTATGATTTATTTGGTCAACAAGTTCCTGTTATTGCTTATCATCATTTTTTAAATAATGAGGAAATAAAAAATTATAAAAATGCGAGTAATTATGTTGTATCTGAAGAAAATTTTGATAAACAAATGAAATATTTATTTGATGAAGGATATAAATCTATAACCATTGATGAGTTATTATGTTGGAAAAATGGCAAATGTAAAATACCTAAAAAAAGTTTTGTTATTGTTATTGATGATGGCCTTGCATCTGCTTTTGAATATGCTGAACCAATTTTAAAAAAATATAATTTTACTGCAACTTTATTTACCGTATCATCACGAATGGAAGAAACAACACCAGAATGGAATGGATCTGTTTTAAATTATATTGGCAAAGACAAGCTTTTAAATAATAATAAAATAATTGATATTCAATCTCATAGTCATAATTTACATTATAAAGAAAATAACAAAAAGGCAATTGAGATAAAAAATTATAAAGAAATTTCTGATGATCTTAAAACTTCTAAAAAAATTTTAAATGCTAAATATTTAGCATATCCATTTAATTCATTTAATTATAATATTCTTAAAGCCTTAAAAAATAATGGCTATTTGCTAGCATTTAAAGGCGGGAGTAAAAAAACATATAAAAATGAAAATAATTATCTAATTTCTCGTATTTTTGTGAATAATGATATGGAATATTTCAAATCAATATTTACAACCAAAAAATTTAATCAATCTTTAAAAGATAAAATTATTCAAGATTTAATGCTTATAAAAAAGAAAATAGTGAAAAAATAGAAAAAGTTAGTCAAGCTAAATATAGATTTTTTACTTTTATTTAACTTATAAAGTAATATTTTATTTTAATTTGTGATTTAAAGTAGTATAATTTAAGTAGGGTGATGTTATGTTTAGCAAAATACTAGGCGAAGTGAAAGGAATATTTAATATTGTAACTATGGCTGAAATGATTGAGGCTTTAGTTTATATTATTATTGGTTTAATATTTTTTGTTAATCCATCATTAAGTTTTACTTTGGTAGCAGTTATAACTGGATTTGCTTTAACTATTAATGGTGTAATATCTATTTATTCTTATTTTAAAAGAGATAATATAGATTTATATAATTATAATTTAATATTTGGTATTTTATTAGTGATAGTAGGTATTGCTACATTATTTATGAATTATTTATTAGCAATTACTTTTGGTATTTATTTAATAATAAGTGGTACTCAAAAAGGAGCATATGGACTACTTTTAAAGAAATTTAATGATTCAAGTTGGTTAACAGTATTAATAATTGGTATAATATTCATTGCTCTTGGTGTGACAACAATATTTACTAGTCCAGATGCTGCCGTTAAAGTAGCAGGTATATGTTTACTTGGCTTTGGTCTAATTGATTTTACAAATACATTATTACTTCGAAGAAGAGCAAAATACTTTTTGAAATAAGTAAACTAGATGTGTCAAACATCTAGTTTTTTATTGTTAAAGAATTAGTTATTGGTTATACTAAAATTATAAAGGTGGTAATGTATGAATATTAAGGAAATAGTGGCTAGAGAGATACTTGATAGTAGAGGTAATCCCACTGTTGAAGTAGAAATGACCTTAGCTAATAATATAAAATCTGTTGCTAGTGTGCCAAGTGGAGCATCAACTGGCTCTAAAGAAGCATTGGAATTAAGAGATAATGATTTAAATAGATTTCATGGTAAAGGTGTACTAAAAGCAGTAGAAAATGTTAATACAATAATTAGAAATGCTTTAATTGGGCAAAAGTTAGATCAAGTTTTTGTCGATAAAACTTTACTTAAGTTAGATGGGACACCAAATAAAAGTAATTTGGGAGCTAATGCAATGCTTGCAGTATCTCTTGCTAGTTTAAAATGTTTAGCTAAGCTTCAAAATAAAGAATTATATGAATATGTTACTTATGGTAAAGTATCTTTACCTATTCCTATGATTAATATTGTTAATGGGGGAGTACATGCCGATAATAATCTTGACATTCAAGAATTTATGATTGTTCCTATTATGAAAGGTGAAGCTAGAAGAATAGAAGCTGCTAGTGAAATATTTCATACTTTAAAAAGTATTTTAAAAAACAAAGGTTATAGTACTGGTGTTGGTGATGAAGGAGGGTTTGCTCCTAATTTAAGTAAAACTACAGAAGCCCTAGATTTAATAATGGAAGCAATTAACGAATCAAATTATCATCCTGGTAAAGATGTTTTAATTGCCCTAGATGTAGCAGCATCTGAACTTTATGACAAAGATAAAAATGTTTATAAAATAGATGGCATAGAACTAACCAGTAATGATTTAATTAAATACTATGTTAATTTAGCTAGAAATTATCCAATTATTAGTATTGAAGATCCTTTCTATGAAAATGATTTAGAAAGTTTTGGGGTTTTAACCAAACTTATTGGGGATAAAATTATGTTGGTTGGTGATGATTATTTTTGTACTAATGCCACACTTTTAGATGCTGGTATTAAAGTTGGTGCTGGTAATGCTATTTTACTTAAAGCAAATCAAATTGGTACTATTTCGGAAATGACTAAAACAATTATTACCGCCAAGAAAAATGGCTATAAAACGGTTATATCTCATCGTAGTGGTGAAACAGAAGATACCTTTATTGCAGATCTTGCCGTAGGATTTGGAATTCCGTTTATAAAAACGGGTTCAGTATGCAGGGGTGAGCGAATTGCTAAATATAATCGTTTAATGAAAATTGAAGCAGAATTAAATAAATAACGACTAGTTTTTCTAGTCTTTTTATTTTATAATTTTATTAGGTGATTTAAATGAAAAAACAAGTTGATGGTAATGCTGCTTGTAGTAAAGTGGCATATCTTTTTAGTGAAATATGTAGTATATACCCAATTACGCCATCTAGTCCAATGGCTTCAAATATAGATTATTTAACCCATAGTGATTTAAAAAATTTATATAATGATAAACCTAAAGTAATTGAAATGCAAAGTGAAGCAGGAGCTGCCGGAACACTTCATGGGGCATTATTATCAGGTTCACTTTCTTCAACATTTACAGCTAGTCAAGGACTTTTATTAATGATTCCTAATATGTATAAAATAGCAGGTGAATGTTTACCAGGAGTAATCCATGTTGCAAGTAGAACAGTGGCAACTCAAGCTCTATCTATTTTTGGTGATCACTCTGATATATATGCAACAAGACAAACTGGATTTTGTATGCTATCATCATCTAATGTTTTTGATGCCCAAAATTTAGCAGCAGTTGCTCATTTATCAGCGATTAAAGGAAGCCTCCCTTTCTTACATTTCTTTGATGGCTTTCGTACAAGTCATGAACTTAATACCATTGAAGAGTTACAAAGAGAAGATGTATTAAAATTAATCCCTTGGGATAGTATTAAAGCCTATAAAGAAAGATGCTTAAATGTAGGCTGTAATAAACAATATGGTTTAGCAGAAAATGAAGATATTTATTTTCAATCAGTTGAGGCTCGTAATAATTTATATGATAACATTCCTGATATAGTAAATAATTATATGCAAGAAATAAATAAAATAATGGGTACAGATTATAAACCATTTAATTATTATGGTAGTAGTAGTGCCAAAAGCGTAATTATTGCGATGGGAAGTATTACAGATACTATTAAACTTGTTATAGATGATTTAAATAAAAAAGGTAGGGAAGTAGGTCTTATTAATGTTCATTTATATAGACCATTTAGTACTAAATATTTATTAGATGTTTTACCTTCTACTGTTAAAAATATTGCTGTTCTTGATCGAACAAAAGAAGCAGGTAGTATGGGTGAACCATTATATCTAGATGTTGTTAGTGCTCTTAAAGATAAAGATATTACCATTGTTGGAGGACGCTATGGTTTATCTAGTAAAAATACGACACCAAAAGATATCTATAGTGTTTATCAAATGTTAAATGGAGAACTTCAAAATAATTTTACCATTGGTATAAATGATGATGTTACTAATTTAAGTTTAAAAGAATATGATTATCAAATTAATTTAAACGCAAGAGAAATCAAAATATTTGGTTTTGGTTCTGATGGTATGGTTAGTGCTTCCAAAGAAATTCTAAAAATAATTGCTAAAGATGATTTCTATGTTCAAGGTTATTTTGAATATGATTCTAAAAAAAGTGGTGGGGTTACTGTATCTAATTTAAGATTTGCAAAAGAAAAAATAAATGCTCCATACTATGTTGAAAATCCCGAAATAGTAGTAGTTACTAAAGAAGAATATTTTCATAAATTTAATATTTTAGATAGTATTAAAGAGGGAGGAATACTTTTAATAAATTCAACTAAAGATGCAAGTGCATTAAATGATTTTCTTCCAAATAATACTAAAAAAATTATTAAGGATAAAAATATTAAAGTATACTTTATTAATGCTTCTAAAATAGCCCTAGATAGTGGTATTAAAGATAAGATAAATAAAATAATGGAAATAATTATTTTAAATTTATTAAATATAGATAATTCTTTAGAAAAAGTAAGCAATTTAATTAAGGAAACATTTGTTACCAAAGGAGAAGATGTTATTAATAGTAATTTAAAAGCTATTAATAATGCTACTTACAATTTACAAATTTTAGATGTAACATTAAATGATAAAGAAGATATAAAAGTAGAAGATAATATTTTTGCGAAAATTAATGCAAGACTTGGTAATACTTTAAGTGTTAGTGAACTTATGCCTTTTAGAAGTGGTGCTTTTCCAGCTGATTTAACTAAATATGAAAAGCGTGGTATTGCTTATCAAGTACCAGTATGGAATCCATTAAAATGTATTGAGTGTGGTAAATGTAATATAGTTTGTCCGCATGGTGTTATTCGCCCTCTACTTCTTAAAGATAAGGTAGGAAAAGATGCAATAGGAGTTAAAGATTATAATTCCTATTTAGCAATATCCGAAAAAGATTGTACATCTTGTGGTTTATGTATTAAAAATTGTCCTACTAATGCTTTAAGTTTTGGTAATGGTAGTAAAGAAAATAGAGAAATTGTTGATAAATATTTTGATACTTATGAAAATCCAAAAGTTTTAGATAAATTTAATATTAAAGGGGCAAGTTTAGAGCAAAGTAAATTTAAATTTCATGGTGCATGTGCTGGATGTGGAGAAACTCCTTATATCAAACTTCTTACCCAATTATTTGGTGATGAGTTAGTTGTAGCCAATGCTACTGGTTGTTCATCAATTTATGGTGGTAGTGCGCCATCAACTCCTTACAGTATTCCATGGGCAAACTCTTTATTTGAAGATAATGCTGAATTTGCTTTAGGTATTCATTCATCTTATAAAATTAAAAGAGATAGAATAGAAGAAATTATGAAAAGCTCTTTAAACACTGTTTCTAGTGATTTAAAAGAATTTTATCAAAAATGGTTAGATAATAAGGAAGATGCTAAAGTTACAAGAGAAGTAGCAAAATTATTAGAAGATAAAAATATACCTAAAGAACTAGAAGATTTAAAAGAATATATTCCATCAAGAGTAGTTTGGGCATTTGGTGGTGATGGTTGGGCTTATGATATTGGCTTTGGTGGCTTAGATCATATGTTAAGTCAAAATGAAAATATTAAATGTTTAGTTTTAGATACAGAGGTATATTCTAATACTGGTGGTCAAGCTAGTAAATCAAGTAAGATGGGAGCAGTTTGTGAATTTGCCGACTTTGGTAAGAAAACTTACAAAAAAGATTTATTTAGAATTGCAATGAGTTATCCAAATTGTTATGTAGCAAGCATATCTCTTGGAGCTAACATAATGCATACAATTAAGATAATGAAAGAAGCAATGGAACATAAGGGGTCCGCTATTATAATTGCTTATTCACCTTGTGTTGAACATGGTATTAAAACTGGTATGTCTTGTTCTATATCGGAAGAAAAACTAGCAGTTGATGTCGGTTATCAATTATTAATGCATTATAATCCGGAAGAAGAAAAATTATATATGGATAGTAAGGAACCAGAATTTAATCGTTATGAAGAATTTTTAGATAATGAAGTTAGATTTAATGCTTTAAAAATTAAAGATAAAGAACTTGCTGATGTTCTTCTTACAAATCAAAAAGAAAATGCCATTAAGAGATATAATTATTATAAAAAATTATTGTAATGTGGTACAATAATAAAAGAGGAGATGTTTATGCAATATTCAGATGAATTTATAGATTTAGTTATTAGTGGTTATTATTGTGATTTAGTTGGCCGAACTATAAGATTTAGTAATTATGAACGCATATGTAATTTATTAGAAACAGGCAATGGTAATGAAGAACTTGGAAAATTATTAGAAGAAGGATGTAAGTCAAATACATATTTTTCTGCTGAAGAAATACTTGAACATCTAAACCAATTAGACCTTAATGTATTACGAGCAAAGGCTGAAATGGCTATTGCAAGAGAAAAAGCATATTTATTATGGCAACAAAAATATAGTGTTCAAATGCAAACACAACAACATATTGATATGCCAACTTTATCAAAATTAAAATCACATAGAAGCGGTAGATAATCTATTAAATTGAAATAATAAATTATTAAAACATAAAAAATAAGCATTCTAATTTAGAGTGCTTATTGACTTTGATAAATATACAAAAAATTTACCAAAATATAACAAATTCTTTACTTTTTAACAAACGCTTGTTATATTATATTTACTCGCATTGGAGGAATTATAATGAGAGATTATTTATTAAGTCAATTAGAAGGCTATATTTTAAAAAGACATATACATGATGCAAGATATGTTGATTATGATGATGTTAGTCTATTTTCTAAAGATGAACAAGGTAAAAATAAATCGTATGTTTTTAAAATAAAACGAACTTTTTGGCAATCAGAATCTGCTACGGTTAGAATAACAATGTATGATGATACCATTAGAACTATATATTGTAATTGTAGTGATTTTGGAAGACTTCATTCTTGCTGTCATATTCCTGCCGCTATAATGAATTCCGATGTTTTTGAAGAAATGGAAAGAGACAATAAAAGTATTTCTAAAATAATATTAAGTACTTTTTCTAATGAGAAAAGTATTATTAAGAAAAAATTAAAAGTATTGTATTATTTAATTATAGATAATTATTATAGGTATAATAATTTAAGTTTAAAATTAAAGATAGGTTATGATAAATTATATACTGTTGGGCAAAAATATAATAATTTTAAGAGTACTTATGAAAATGGCGGAATTATAAAATTTGGTAAAGATTTCACTTATAATTCTAAAGAGCATTATTTTGCTGAAGATGATAAAGAAATAATAGAATTTATTTTTGATTATGGCACTTTTAATTATGATTGTATAACTTTTAGACGGAGTGATATTAATAAATTTTTAAAATTATTAAGTAATAAAACATTTTATGTAGAAAATATTGGTGATATTGAAGGTATTAAAGATAATTTTCCTTGTGAAATTAGTTTAAGTAAAAAAGATGATATTTATAATTTAAATATTGATTATAAAAATATTGATCCTATTACCGATAATTATGAATATGTATTATATAACAAAGATATTTATCATTTGAATAGTGGGTATCAAAAATTAATACAATTATTAGAAGATAATAATATAAAAAAGTTAGAATTTACTAAAGATGAATTAAATAATTTTAATAAAGGAATATTACCGGTTATTAAAGATGACCTTAAAATAGATAAAAAATTAAAAGAAGTTATTAGTTTTATGAAACCAACTGTAAAATTATATTTTGATATGAATTTAGATAATATAATTTGTAAAATAAAATTATTATATAATAATGAAGAAATAGATTATTTTGATAATTCAAAAGAAATATTAAGAGATGTAGATTTTGAAAACGAAATAATAGAAGATTTAAAAAATTATTATTTTAAAATTGAAAATAATAAAATTATTTTAGATGATATAGAATTAATCGTAAACTTTTTAGAAAATGGGTTAAATGAACTTTCTCAAAAATATGAGATTTTTACATCAGAAAAATTAAAGAATACTAATATTAGAAAAAAATTAAATGTTAGTAGTAATTTCTCAATTGGGGAAGATAATATAATGCATTATTCTTTTAAAATAGATAATATTAATGATAATGAAATTAATAATCTTGTTAAATCTTTAAAATATAAGAAAAAGTATTATAAACTTAAGAATGGTGATATTGTTTCTTTAAATGATGATTCTATTAAAGATTTAAGTAATTTATTAGATGATTTAAGTATTGATGCTAAAGATAATGAAGGAGTTATTCCTAAATATCAAGCAATTTATTTAGATTATTTAAAAAGAAATAAATATCCTAATATTAAAACTAATAATTTATTTGATAATTTTATAAAGAATTTTAAAGAATACCAAAATACTTCTTTAGAATTTAGTCCTAGTGAAAGAAAAATATTAAGACCATACCAAATTGAAGGAGTAGAATGGTTATATAATATTCATAAATGTGATCTTGGCGGAATTTTAGCAGATGAAATGGGATTAGGTAAAACAATCCAAACAATTTATTTTTTCAAGAAAATATTGGCTAGTGATAAAGATAGTAAATTTTTGGTAGTATGTCCTACATCACTTTGTTATAATTGGTTAAAAGAATTTGAAAAATTTGCTAAAACATTAAAAGTAACAATTTTAAATGGTAATAAAAATTTAAGAGTAAAAAATATTACTGAAGATAAGGCCAATGTTTATATTACTTCTTATGGAATATTAAGAGAAGATATATCTTTATATGATAATAAAAACTTTAAAGTATGTGTAATTGATGAAGCCCAAAATATTAAAAATCCTAATTCATTAATTAGTAAAGCAGTCAAAAAAGTGAATGCTGATACCAAAATTGCTTTGACAGGTACACCTTTAGAAAATTCCATTTTAGAATTATGGAGTATATTTGATTTTATTATGCCAGGCTTTTTAAGTAGTGCTCCTAAGTTTAATGAAAAATATCATTTTAAAGATATTAATGATGATGCCAAAGAAAAGATAGCCAATTTAAAAGCAATTACATCACCATTTATTTTAAGAAGAAAGAAAAATGATGTAGTTAAAGAATTACCAAATAAAATAGAAAATAATATTTTTATAGATTTATGTGAAGAACAAAAGCAAATATATGCCTTAGAAGTTAAAGAAGTAAAAGAAAAGATAGAAGAATTATTAAAACAAGGAAGTTTTAGTAGTAAAAGAATAGAAATTATAACCCTTTTAACTCGTTTAAGACAAATATGTATTGATCCCAAATTAATTTATGAAAATTATAATAAGGAAAGTTCTAAAATAGAAGAATTAGTTAAGATAGTTTTAACAAGTATTTCTAATGGTCATAAAATTCTTTTATTTACTAGTTTTAAAAAAGCTTTGGATATTGTTAGAGAAAAATTTACGAAAAATAATATAACTTATTATCAAATTGATGGTAGTGTTAATGGCAAACTTAGACAAGATTTGGTTGATAAATTTAATAATGATAATACAAATGTATTCTTAATAACTTTAAAAAGTGGTGGAACAGGTCTTAATTTAACCAGTGCTGATGTAGTAATTCACTTAGATTTATGGTGGAATCCCCAAGTAGAAAATCAAGCCACTGATAGAGCCCATCGAATTGGTCAAACTAAAAAAGTTGAAGTTATTAAGTTAATTGCCAATGGTACAATAGAAGAAAGAATATTAGAATTACAAAAGAAAAAACAATTGCTTTCTGATGAGTTAATTGAAAAAGGCGAAGAAGGTAATATTAGGTTAGCAAGTTTAACTGAAAATGATATAAAGAGATTAATTGGAATTTAATGTTATAAAAAAGAATATTTAGAAATACAATCTAATATTCTTTTTTGTATACATTTAAAAATAATAGTTAAAAATAATAAAGAGGTATATATATGAGTTTAAAAAAATATAATCAAAAAAGAAATTTTAATAGAACGAAAGAGCCAAAAGGCAAAAAGGAATCATCATCAAAGAGACTTAAATTTTGTGTACAACATCATTTAGCTAGTCATGATCATTATGATTTTCGTTTAGAATTTAAAGGTGTTATGAAAAGTTGGGCAATACCTAAAGGTCCATCATATAATCCCAAAGATAAAAGACTAGCAGTTCAAGTTGAAGACCATCCTTTATCATATCGCAATTTTGAAGGTATTATTCCGGAAGGCGAATATGGCGGAGGTACAGTTATGCTTTGGGATAGAGGTACTTATAAATTATTAGAAGTAAATAAAGATTCTTTTAAATTTACTTTGTATGGTAAAAGATTAAAAGGTAATTGGGCATTAGTTAATTTTAAAGATAACAATTGGTTACTCATTAAAGAAGAAGATAAATATGCTAATTTTATAGATATAAAAAAATATACTAGAAGTATTAAAAGCAATTTAACAATGAGAGAAATAAAGGCAAAATTTAATAAATAAAAAAACGAGACCACATAACCTTGTGGTCTCAAAGAATAAAAAGGGGTTGACTAGTGTGATACTAGCACCAATTCAAGGTTTTTCTCGAATTGGTGATTACTATCCTAATCGATTTTTATCCTTTTGTCAACCTTATTTTAACAATTTTTTAAAGTTTTTGTTTTAGGATATCTCTTGCTGCTACTAAACCAGTTGCAGCAGCTGCAACAATGTTACCAGCCTTACCAGCACCATCACCGACAAAATAGATATTATGCCCTTCTAATTTCATATTATTATCAGTAGTTATTTCATTACTGAAGAACTTTATCTCTGGTCCATAAAGTAAGGTTTCACCATTATTAACACCTGGAATTATTTTATCTAAAGTTTCTAAACCTTCTAAAATATTTTTAATAATACGATGTGGAAGAACTAGAGCAAGATCACCGGCAACAACATCTTTTAATGTTGGTTCAATAAATCCCTTGTTAATTTTTTCCATCGTAGAGCGTCTTCCCATTTTTAAATCTCGAAGTGATTGAATAATTGGTTTACCATCACCTAAGGTATTAGCAATCTTCGCAATACATTCACCATATTCTCTTGTATTAGTCACAGGCTGAGTTAAATTAACTTTAGAAATAAAAGCAAAGTTAGAATTATTTGATTTAGTTTCTTTTAAAGCATGACCATTAACACAAATATAGCCATAATAATTTTCTTTTGTAACAAATCCTTCTGGGTTAGTACAAAATGTTCTTATTTGATCATTATAAGTATCAGTTTTAATAAATATTGTTGGGTCATAGATAATGCTACAAATATCTTTAAGTATTTCTTTCCTTACTTCAACTCTAACACCTATTTCAATACTTTGTGATACATAAGGGATTTTGTATTTATCAGCAAGTTCTTGTACCCATTTAGCACCAGTTCTACCTGGAGCTACTATTACATATTTAGATGCAACTTTCTTTTCAGTTTTACCTTCTTTATAAATTATATTATAACTTTCTTTTTCTTCTTCAATATCTATTACATCAGTATTTTCTAAAGTTTCAACTTTTTTATCTTCTAAATACTTAGTAAAGTTATGAATATATTCTGGTAATTTATCACTACCTAAATGTTTTTGTTTAATAATTAGAAGATTAGCTCCTTCTTTAGCAATTTTTTCTTGAATTTTTCTTGCTTCATCCATATTAGATGGATAAACATCACTATCCATTCCAAATTTATTAAATATTTCTTCGGTATCATCTATTAATTTATTTGCTTCGCTAATAGACATATATTTAAATAAGTCAGATTTACCAAGTTTCGGAATAAAATTAAGTTTACCATCAGAGAATGTTCCAGCACCACCAAAACCTGATAAAATATTACAAGGATTACAATTAACACAGACATTAGTCTTTTTCATTGGACAAACTCTGTTATGGGCAAATTTACCTTTATCCATTAATAATATTTTTAATTTTGGATTATTTTGAATTAATTCATACGCTGCAAATAAACCCGCTGGTCCAGCCCCTATTATTACAACATCATACATATTACCACTCCAACATAAATTTTATCATAGATAAATATAAAATACTATTATTTAATTTTTATTCTAAATTTGATATAATTAATTAAATAAGTACAAAAATAGATAAAAATTATAGTTTTTTGTAACAAAAAATTGATAATTATAAAAATTAATTGTATAATTTTAGTAGTGAAAGGAGTTTTAGGATGTATAGTTATAATCCAGGTTATTCTAGTGTAGAAAGTAGTATGAATCAAACCGTTGCTCTTGCTACTGGGATTTTAATATGGGTAATCATTTCCTTAGTTATTGCAATAGTTGGTGGTATTGTAGTTTACTATGTTTTCTTTAAACCAGATAAAGATATGCCAAATAAGTTCTTAACATGGATAAAAGATTTCTTCAATTTCCATAAAATGTTAGTTGAAGATATGCTAAAAGTAATTTACATTGTTTTAGCAGTATTTATTACTTTAGCCTCATTTGCATTAATACCTGTAAACTTTATTAGTTTCTTATTAGTATTAATTCTTGGAAATCTAATTTTAAGACTTACGTTTGAATTTAGTCTTATAAATATAATGATTTGGAAAAATACTACAGATATTAACAAAAGACTTAAAACTAGCAAAAAAGACTAGAGAAATCTAGTTTTTTTAATTTATAAAAATTGATTAATCAATAATTTAATTGTATAATTAGTTTAGGTGATATATATGAAAAAAAATAATTCTTTACTGACACCAATAGTATTTTTAGTAATTGGGGTAATATTATTTACTGATCCAAATTCATTAGTTAAATTTATTTCCTATTTTTTAGGTGGGCTTTTGATTATTGTTGGTATTTATCGTTGTGCTAATTATTATATACAAGATAAAAGATTAGGAGTTGTTAATAACAATGAGATTGCTTTTGGTATTACAGCGTTTATTTTAGGTTTGCTTTTTATAATACTTGCAGGAGCAATTGAAACACTAATTAGAATATTCTTTGGTTTATATTTAATCTTAATTGGTATTAGTAAAGTTTTTCAAACATTTTTTACTACTGATAGATCAGCTAAATTTTATGCTTTAATAGTAGTTGGTCTAATATTCTTAATTGGAGGTATTTTTACAATAATATCTAATGAAACAATATTGCCATTAGAATTTGTTGGCTTATTTATGATAATCTATGGAGTAATAGATTTTATAAGTTATTTTGTATATCAAGATAAGAGTGATAGTAATCCTATTAAAGAGGCTGAAGTTGTAAAAGAAGTTACTGAAACTACAAAAGAAAATAAAAAATCTAAAAAAGGTGAATAATGATTAAAAAAATATTAATACCACAAGTTTATTTACCAATTATTTATATAGTAGTAGCTTTTATTATTTATGCTATTTTTAATAAGATAATAACTACTGCCTTAAAGATAAATAAATTTGAGAAAAGAAAATCGGCATTACAATTAAAAAGAGAAAAAACAGTAATAAATCTTTTAAGAAGCATTCTTAAATATATCATTGCCATTATCTTAATCTTAGCAATATTAAATGTATATGGTATAAAAACTACAACAATTATTGCATCATTAGGTATTGCTGGAGCAATTATTGGTTTAGCTTTTCAAGATACTATAAAAAATTTATTATCAGGTATTCTAATTATATTTGATAATCATTATATGCAAGGTGATATAGTTACCATTAATGATTTTCGAGGTGAAGTTATTGATTTAGGACTTCAAACTACCAAGGTTAAAGCTTATAGTGGCGAGGTAATGATAATTAATAATAGCCAAATAACAAGTGTTATTAATCATAGTATGTATAATACTAGTCTTTATTTAGAGTTTCCGGTAAGTAAAAATTTAGCTTTAGAAAAATTAGAAAAGATATTAGCTAAAGTTAATGAAAAACTTCAACTACTTCCTGAAGTAGAAAGAGATATGGAATTACTTGGAATTGAAAAATTAAATGGTAATAGTTATATGTATAAAGTATTAATTGAATGTAAGCCAGATAATCATTTTAGTGTTAATCGTGCTTTTATGAAATATTTGAAAGAAGAGTTTGATAGGGAAGGAATTAATACACCAGGTGATTATTTAGAAATAGAAAGGAAAAATTAATAATGGCAAAAAAGGTAAGTAAAAAAGTAAGTAAAAAAGAAGAACAAATGAGTGAAAAAACTGAAAAGACCATTTTAGTATTACTCGTAATAATAATTATTTTATTAGCGGTTATTTTAGGAATAGTTATAATTAAAAAAAGTAATACAGTTGGAAAAAGTGATGATTCTAATTATAAAGTAAATATTGATGATAATGATATTGATATAAGTGATGAATTCAATGATGTTCAAATTGATGCAACTGATGATAGCTATATTGGCAGAGATAATGCTGTTAATATTGCTTTAAAAGATTTAAAATTAACAACAAATGATGTTTATGATTTAGAATGTGAACTTGATAAAAAATTTGATCAAATAGTTTATGAAGTAGCGTTTAATTATAAAAATTTAGAGTATGAATATTATATTAATCCTGAAACTGGAAGAATAATTCATTCATTTAAAGAATTAGATTAGAAAGGAAAAAGAGAATGGAAAAAGCAAAAGTTTATTTTACAAAAGAATTAACACCAGATGCTATAGTCAAATTATTTAAAAAATTAGAAAGGGATTTACCTGGTAAAGTAGCAGTTAAAGTTCACTCAGGTGAAGAGGGTAATCAAAACTATTTACGTCCAGAATTTATGAAACCAATGGTTGATTATGTTAGTGGTACAATAGTAGAATGTAATACGGCATATGATGGTGAAAGAGATACAACGGAAAAACATGTTAAATTAATGGCAAATCATGGTTGGAGTAAATATTTTAATGTTGATATTATGGATAGTGAAGAAGATGCTATATTAGAAATACCTAATGGTAAAGTAATTAAGAAAAATTATGTTGGTAAAAATTTATTTAATTATGATTCAATGTTAGTATTATCTCACTTTAAAGGTCATCCAATGGGTGGATACGGTGGAGCATTAAAGCAACTTTCAATTGGAGTTGCATCTTCAAAAGGTAAAAGATATATTCATTGTATTGGTGCAGAAAATGCTTCATATGAAGATATGTTCCATCAAAATCAAGAAAAATTCTTAGAAGCAATGGCAGATGCTGCTTCATCCGTAGTTAAGCATTTTGGTAACAATATTGTCTATATAAATGTTATGTGCAATATGTCTGTTGATTGTGACTGCTGTAATGTAGCAGAAGATCCATGTATGAAAGATATTGGTATTCTAGCATCAACTGATCCAGTAGCAATAGATGAAGCCTGCATAGATTTAGTTAAAAATTCTAATGATCCTGGAAAAGATCATTTATTAGAAAGAATTAATTCTAGAAAAGGCCATCATACCATTGAAGCTGCTGAAGAGTTAGGCATTGGTACAACAAACTATGAATTAATAAATGTTGATTAAGCAAAGCAATTTGCTTTTTTTAATAATTTGCTGTGTATTAGATTTGGGGTGATGGAGAAAAATTATAGTCGGAATAAATATCATATATGTTAACTGGAAAATC